>NZ_JANKBY010000134.1:0-9377 GCF_024621905.1 Terrisporobacter muris | reverse complement strand
ACGAAATATTAACAATTTTGTCGAATACGTATATATTATATCAAGAGTTTCTTTAAGGGACTCTCTCAATATAATATATAGGAGTGATATTTAATGAAATTTAAAAGTTATAGAGGCATAGGTTATGGAGAAAATTATAATTACTATGAAGAAGATTACAATGAATATAGATACAGAAAAGACAAAGATTTAGAATGTGAATGCAGATGTAGAAAGCATGACGATGATGAATGTAGATGCAAAAAACATGACTATGATTATGGATATAAAAAAGAGAAAGATTTAGAATGTGAATGTAGATGTAGAAAGCATGATGATGATGAATGTAGATGCAAAAAAGATAAAGAGAAAGATTTAGAATGTGAATGCAGATGTAGAAAGCGTGACGATGATGAATGTAGATGCAAAAAAGATAAAGAGAAAGATTTAGAATGTGAATGCAGATGTAGAAAGCATGATGACGATGATTGTAGATGTAAGAAATATGATGATGACGAAGATGAATGCAGATGTAAAAAACATGATTATGATTATAGATACAAAAAATATGATGATGATTATAGATATGGAAAAGAGTATTGGTAAACACTTTTATTTAGCATGTTAAAAAATTTCTTGTGCTGATGACTATTTTCATAGATTGAATTTTATTATTAAGATTCAATCGTCTTTAGCATAGATTTAATTAAAACACACAAAAATTTATTGTGATTAAAAATTCAATTGTATAAAAAATAATAATTAAATTTACGGAGGGCTATAAAACAAATTTTATAGTCCTCTTTGTATATATTCTATATTTTTGGGATCAAGTTAACTATGGTATAATTAAGATACAAAAAGTTTGAGCAATGATAAGATAGTAAATTTTGAAATTGATTGTTAAAATTCAATTTGTAGGTTAGATTCGATGAACAATAGATTTAAGTATAACATGATTGAAATATATAAATAGGAGTTGGTTTTATGATGAAAATAGATAGAGAAAAATGTATAGGTTGTGGGTTATGTATTAAGGATTGTTTTGTTAGAGATATAGAAATGCAGGATAAAAAAGCTAATATAAAAAATGAAACTTGTATGAAATGTGGTCATTGCATTGCTATATGCCCTAAAAATGCAGTATATACAGATGAATACAATATGGATGATGTAAAAAATTATAACAAAGAAGAATTTGAAATAGATGCAAATAATCTTCTTAATTTTATAAAATTTAGAAGAACAATAAGACAGTTTAAAGACAAAGATGTTGAGCGCGAAAAACTTGCCCAAATAATTGAAGCAGGAAGATTTACTCAAACAGGAGGAAACCTTCAAAATGTTTCATACATAGTAGTAAAAGAAAATATAGATGAGTTAAAATCTATGGTAATAGATACATTAAAAAATTTAGGAGACTACATACTTGCAAACAAAACTCCAGAAAATATGCAAGTACAAAAATACGCAAAGATATGGTTACAAATGTATGATGCTTATAAAAAAGACCCTAAGAAAAATGACATGCTATTTTTCAATGCTCCTGCAGTAATACTTGTAGTATCAGATTCTGATGTAAATGGAGCTCTTGCATCTTCTAACATGGAATTAATGACTAATGCCCTAGGACTTGGAACATTTTTTAGTGGTTTTTTAGTTAGAGCATCTCAGTCAAACAAAGAAATCATGGAGTATCTTGGTATAGAAGATGGCAAAAAGATTGTAACTTGTATGATTGTTGGCTATCCTGATGTAAAATATTCAAGAACTGTACCTAGAAAAGATGCAGATATAACATGGAAATAAATATATCATTAAATCAATATATTTACAATTTTTTACAAATTATGCTAAAATATTTACAACAAAGAGAAATTTAATAAAAATACCTCATCTAATAAAAAGATTGAGGTAGAGGTTGCATTTACTAAGAGTAATATTGAAGAGGTCGGAAGCCAATGAATCAATATAAAAGGAGTAAGTGCCGAAGTTCTAGTGTCCAAAGCTAGTGCTGGGACTGTATTTAATAAGTACAGGACTGTCATCAAAATTATCCCAAGTTTTGATGGAGAGCTATCTTAAGTAAGATAAAGGGAAGATGTAGGTATGTTGTATTTAGCATATTAAGCTCAACATGTATACATGTTGGGCTTTTTTTATACTTCTTCAAACTAAGATAGAAAAAATAAAGGGATAATAAAATATTTTAACTTACAAAATGGAGGAGTAAAAAAATGAGCACTTTAAGAAGACAAAAGTTTACTATGCCAAGCACACTTGCTATAATATTTTTACTAATAGTAGTAATGGCAGTTCTTACTTGGATAGTACCAAGTGGAAGTTTTGAAAGACAAGAAATACAAGATAAAATGGTTGTTGTAGCTGGAACTTACGAAAAAGTAGAATCAAACCCACAGGGAATTACTGATGTATTTACAGCACCTATAAATGGATTTATAGATGCAGCCGAAGTAGTTGGGTTTGTTTTAATAGTTGGAGGAGCTTTTGGAATAGTTAACAAAACAGGAGCCATAGAAGCAGCTATAGCTCATATAGTAAATAGAATGAAAAAATTCCAATTTTTAATAATACCAATCTCCATGATTTTATTTGGACTAGGTGGAACAACATTTGGAATGAGTGAAGAAACACTACCTTTTTATATGATATTTATTCCGCTTATGACTAGTATGGGATATGATTCATTAACAGCAGTGGCAACAGTATTTATAGGAGCAACAACTGGATTTGCAGCAGCTACTACCAATCCTTTCTCTGTGGGAATAGCACAAGCACTTTCACACATAGCACCAGGTTCTGGGATAGAGTATAGAGTTATTATGTTTATAATATTTATGAGCATAAGTATAGGATTTGTTATGATCTATGCTAACAAAGTTAAAAAAGATCCTACAAAGTCTTTAGTTAAGGATATATCACTAAATCAAGAAACAATAGATAGTAGTGATACAAATATAAAAGCATTTACAACAAAGGAAGCTATGGTAATAGCAATTTTCGCAATAGGTATGGCAACTATGGTATATGGAGTTTTAACACAAGGCTGGTATATAAGTGAAATTGCAATGGTATTTACAGCTATAGGTGTAATATCAGGACTAGCATCAGGACTAAAACAAGATGAAATAGTTAACTCATTTACAAGTGGAGCAAAAGATTTAATGTCAGCAGGATTATGCATAGCATTTGCACGTGGAATAGTAATAATAGCAGAAAATGGATACATAATAGATACAATCTTAAATTCAGCAGCAAGTGTATTAAATGGTTTACCAAAAGCCATATTTGTAAATTTAACATTCTTAATAGAAGGTTTAATCGCATTTTTAATACCATCAGCATCAGGACTTGCATCGCTTACAGTACCTGTTCTTGCACCACTTGGAGATTTAGTAGATGTATCTAGACAAATGATAGTTACAGCTTATCAATTTGGTATAGGTGTAACTAACTTAATAACACCAACATCAGGAGTTTTAATGGGGGCACTGGCACTAGCTAATATTCCTTGGTCGAGATGGATTAGATTTATAATGCCTTTAATGGTCATATTAATAATTACTACAATGGCATTTTTAACAACAGGACTATATATAGGGTTCTAATATAGGGGGTAAATTATGATAGAAAATATAAAGAAAAGAGCTTATGATATAGAAAATGAACTAGGAAGAGAAATAGAAGAAGTATGTGATTTTATATTTAATAATCCAGAACTAGGGGAAGAAGAATACATATCATCTAAATATTTAGTAGATAAAATGAAGGAATATGGATTTGATACAACTTATCCATACTGCAACCTAGATACGGCTTTTAGGGCAGAACTGGGAGATAATGATGGTACAACTATAGCATTTTTAGCAGAATATGATGCATTACCTGGATACGGAGAAAACAAAGAAGCAGGTCATGCTTGTGGTCATAACTGGATTGCAGCATCAACATTAGGAGCTTGTATAGTACTTAGTAAACTAAAAGAAGATTTTAAAGGGAAAATTGTACTAATAGGAACACCAGCTGAAGAAACTACAGGGGGAAAATGTGATTTAGTTAAATCAGGAGCTTTTGATGATATTGATGTATGTTATCAAATGCATATAGAAGCTTTTAATAATATAAACTGTAGAGCTTTGGCAATAGATTCATTAGAATTTAGTTTTGAAGGAGTAGCAGCACATGCAGCCAGCCATCCTCACATGGGAGTCAATGCATTAGATGCAGTACAACTTACATTTGCAGGAATAAATGCGCTAAGACAACATGTAAAATCAGATGTTAGAATACATGGAATAGTTTCAAATGGAGGAGAAGCTCCAAACATAGTTCCAGAAAAAGCAGCTTGTAAGTTTTATATAAGAGCTGGTGAAAGAAGCTATTTAGATGAAGTAACTAAAAAGGTTATAAACTGTGCAAAAGGTGCAGAATTAATGACAGGTGCAAAACTAACTTACAGATACTTTGAAAATTCTTTTGATAATATAGTAAACAACAAAATACTTCAAGATATAACAAAGAATAATTTAATTGATGTAGGTATAACTGATATATTAGAAGGAAAAGATGGTCCAGTAGGTTCAACAGATATAGGAAACGTAAGTCAAGTTTGCCCTACTATGTATACTGAAATAGCTTTAGATATAGAGCCTATGGTATATGTTCATGAGAAAGAGTTTTTAAATTATGCAAATTCTAAAGAAGCTTATGATAAACTCCATAAATCAGTAAAGGCTATGGTAGGGTGTGCATTGGAGATTTACTTGCAAGATGGACTGCTTGATGAGATTAAGAAAAATCATTTAAAATAGATTTTAGTATAAAAAATAAAACAAAAAGTATTACCGCAAACTGGTAATACTTTTTATAATTATATGTTGATTCACCATCAAAGGTTATATGAATTAAGAATAAAAGAAAATTTTATCACATAACATATTATTTTGTCACAGGGTAATGATGAAATATGAACTTTTCATAAGAGAACTACTAGATCTTACAGAAGAGGAATTGATTGATACTGCAAATGACTTTACTCATGAATTCAAATGTTTAAGAAAAGAAGTTTTGGCTATTACAGATCAACAATAGATTGTGTTGCAGATGAGACTCTAATTCAGATTATACAGCTTTTGTGATATTATATAATAGATTTTTATCGCCTTAGGTATTGATATAAATTGCCTAAGGCGATTTTTGAACAATTGTTTATTTTAAGTAATATCTTTCTTTAGTCTGTGTTTTATTTTTATATTCAATAGCCTTAGTAGGACAGCCACAAATGCACGCCATGCAATGAGTGCATTTATTTCCCCAGCGTGGTTGTTTATCCTTTAAACTAATATTGTTTAGAGGACATAGATCAACACATTTTCCACATCCAATACATTGCTTAGTAGAATAAAAACCTTTGGCATGAACAATAAACTTATAAAATGCTATATTTGTTATTCCACTTTTTATTGTTCCACCAAAACCACTAGGTTCAACAATCTCAAAATCTTTTTCATCACGTATATCCGAAGCAATTTTATAAATTAGATGAGAAGATTCTTCGATTATTTTATTTGATGTTTCTTTATCAGGTACATCAAATAAAGCTATATAATTTTCTGGCATTATTACTTCTGCCATACCTTTTAGCTGCCAGTCCTTATCATTACATAGTTTTTGAATATAGTTTATTGCTTTTGATGTATCTTCTCCACAAGTCATTATAAAGTATGCCTTATTATTTCCAGAAAATTTCGTTTTTCTAATAAAGTCTGTAACTACTCTTGGCAATCTCCATGCATAAGTGGGGCATACAAATATAAATGGTCTATCCGTAGATATTAGTTCTTCTGTACTTTCATGTTTTATAAGTTCATTTATTGAGATTATTTCATCATTTATTTCCTCGGCAATTTTACGAGCTACATACCTGCTATTGCCTGTTCCTGTAAAATATAAAATCATAATCATATCTCCTTAATTGTATATTAAAAATTTTAACCCTTAATTAATTATAATGAACATGTGCTGATTTAAATTCATATGTTTATTATAATTTATAATAGTCATTAATTCCAGTTGAGATACTTTCTGAAGTATTCACTATTTGTAAAATTTCAGATTCATTTTATCACATCTTGCTTAAACTTTAATCTATTTTTAGACTATAATAAACTAAATTGGGAATTTATGTTGAATAGATATGAAATAGAGGGAAGAGAGTTGGACTCTGTAGAACTTAAAGCACTTGTTGTAAGTAGGGGACTTAAAATTGCCAAATTAGTATATCAAAAATTAGGAAAAGACTATAGAATTTATCCAAATGCAAAGACAACATTAGGCATGACTTTTATGGGCAATGCAGTTATGCAAGGATGTAACTGGGTGGCTTTTCAATGTCTGTATGGAAAAGGATATATGGAACTGGGCTAGTAATATAAATACTCTACATAAAAATGATATAATGAAACCTTAAACTGAGGTACTACATGAAAAATAAAAAACAACACAATCTAACACTTATTAGTGTTAGTGCCAAATTTAGATAAATAGGAATTTGTGAAAATGATGAAAAGAGCATGGTGAGAATTAAAGATGGATAATTAGCTCATAGCCTAAAGATTTTATAGGCCACTATATACTGAAAAATAAAAGGAGGTGGTACTATGAAGATATATGTCAGATATATTAAAATATAGCTTGATTAAAAAATACAGAGGAGGAAATAATGTGAATTCATTAATAAGTAGTGACAATACATGGATGTTATGGACATTCTTAGTAGTTTGGTCTGCTATAAGTATAGTATTAGAACAAAAATACAAATGGGCATCTAAAGTAACGGGAGCAATTATAGCATTATTAGGAGCAATTATATTTGCAAATTTAAAAATAATACCGACAGAGAGTGCTGTATATGATTCAGTTTGGTCATATGTAGTACCAGTTGCAATACCGCTTTTATTATTAAAAGCAGATATCAAGAAAGTTAAAAATGAAAGTGGAAAAATGTTAGGTGCATTTCATATATCAGCCCTAGGAACAGTAGTAGGTACATTTATATCAGCATTTTTATTAAGTTCGATAATACCACATGTAGCTGAGATAGCTGGAATGATGACAGGTTCATATATTGGAGGAGGAGCTAACTTTGTTGCTATGACGAATGCTTTTAAAACTCCAGAAAATATAACTAATGCAACAATAGTAGCTGATAATTTAGTTATGGCTGTGTATTTCTTTGCAACTATGTCGATACCTTCTATATTATTTTTCAAAAATAAGTGGGGTATGGCTACAGAAGGTGAAGAAAATATAAGTGGAAGTTCTACATATTGGACAAAAAAAGAGATATCATTAAAGGATATAGCTATATGTTTAGCAATTGCTTTTTCAGTAGCAAGTTTATCTAATTTATTGTCTGAGTTTATATCATCAGTGATACCAACTTCAAATATATTATTAAAAATGGCTAATTCTATTTTCGGAAATATGTATTTAATAATGACAACTTTAATGTTGATAGTAGCTACAGTATTCTCTAAACAATTAGAAGAAATCAATGGAGCCGAGGAAATAGGTACATTTTTAATTTATTTATTCTTTGTAGTTCTTGGAGTGCCAGCGTCAATATCAGAAATAATAAAAAATGGTGCGTTTATATTAGTTTTCTGCATATTAGCAGTATCTATACATTTAATTGTAACTTTAGGTGTAGGCAAGCTGTTTAAGTTTAAATTAGATGAATTATTACTTGCATCAAATGCTTGTATAGGAGGACCAACTACTGCTGTAGCCATGGCTATAGCTAAGGGATGGAATAGTTTAATAGTTCCTACAATGATAGCTGGTGTATGGGGATATGTTTTAGGAAATTACGCTGGAATAATTGTTGGGAATATACTTCAAGTTATTTTGTAGAGAAAGATAAAAAATGAGCTTAAATTTATTTAAGAGGGTTTGCAATTATAGATTACAAGTTATTAATAAAAGCTAATAATTAAGCTTTTATGCTAACAAACCAAAATGTCCAAGGGTGTATCTTTTTTGATACACTCTTGGACATTTAAATCATAATTAGTATTATTTAAATTTATTTTTTCACTTTAAAGGAGAACAACTTAAAAATATTATGCCCTTATATTACTTAAAATATTTCTATCAATACCTCCATAGTTCCGCCACATACCATACCAACAGATTCAGCTACTTCGCCAGTCATATCCACATGTTCAATTGAATAAGAAGAACCATCGCTCATCATTTTTCTAGCTTTATTTAAGATTTCAGCCTCACTACATCCTCCGCCTATACTACCAAGTGTTCTACCATCCAGATAAGCAATCATTTTAGCTCCAGCTTTTCTTGGAACAGATCCTTTAGAAGAAAGGATTGTTAATATGGCTTTAGGCATAGGGTCTTCATTATTTATTTTAGAGATAACATCTTTGTCAAACTCAGGATAAGAGTGTTTTATAGCTTTATTATTTACAACACGTCTGTTTTTAAATGAAATAAGTTCTCCAACTATGGATATGGCAATTTCATCAGGAGTTACTGCAAAAATATCCATTCCAATAGGGGAACAAATATTTTCTAATGCTTCTTTTGAAAAACCTTCTGAAATTAATTCTTCTTTCAAACCTTTAACTCTACGTTTTGAGCCTATCATACCAATATATCTTAGATCATGATTTATAACATTTCTCAAAACTAAGCCATCATGTCTGTGTCCTCTTGTAACAATAACAACAAAGTCACTTTGTCTAAATTCAATATTTTCAAAGGATTTCTTAAAATCTTCACAAATTACTTCTTTAGCTTCAGGGAAGCGAAGAGTATTAGCAAAGTAAGGTCTATCATCTACAACAGTAACTAAAAAACCAACTCGATTAGCAAATTCGCACAAAGGCTTTGCTATATGACCACCACCAAATATTATTAGCCTTGGTTTTGGAAAATATGGCTCGACTAACACAGTTTCATTATTTTCAAGGTTAACTGTATGAATTTGTTCTAGAGAAATTGCATTGTTAATTCCTTCATATATAGCTTTATGTATAGGATGTGCTTTATTATCTATATCACTTTTAGTTAATAAAATCTTTTCTTTTATAGAAGGGTTTGTCTCATTATTATTTAAAAAAGTAAGCATGACACATTGATTTCCTTCATTAACTTTTTTAAGTAAATCATTATATAAATTATTGTACATTATGTTCAGCTCCAAGTTTTATATTTTATATTTAATATTATATAATCATTACATCTATACTTTCATCTATTAACCTAAAAGCATCTTTTAATTTATTTACAGGTACATCTTCCCATTTTTCAGCATCTAATAGTATTAATACTCTTTCTTTAACTAAATAGAAATCTTC
>NZ_JANKBY010000133.1:0-9403 GCF_024621905.1 Terrisporobacter muris | reverse complement strand
TGTTGACAGTTATCAATGTATAGTGATAAAATCTTACCGATTTATTTTTCAGATTTTTCAAAACATTATAATTGGTGCAATGATAAGGAATAATACCTTTTATTTAAAGCCCAGAAAGAAGATGGTTTATGAAAATCTTCATGAAAATAAAATGGAACTAGCCTTTAAACAGTGAAAAGAACAGGTTTTTACTTTAGTAAACTTCACTGGAATTCTACCGATAAAAAGAAATCCTATTTACTCTATAGGAGTTGAGTGCAAGACTTTTTCTTTAATTCAGGTGGTAACACGGATAATATTCGCCCTGAGCTGACATTTCAGCTTGGTTTTTTTATAATAATTTTTAAATGACTAGGAGGTATATTAATAAAAATAAAAGGTGCTGAATTAATAATTAAGGAATTAAAAGAAGAAAATATCCATAATATTTTGGGTATCCAGGTTGGTATGACATTGATATTTTTGATGCTATTTACAATCAGGATGATATTGAACTAATTTTACCAAGACATGAGCAGGGAAGTATCCAAGTATAATAGTAGTACATGGTAAAAGTGTTGCAATAGGTTCCATTTCTGTTTATGAAAGATAATTTATAGTCTTTGTTCTAAATCAAAAAATAAAACTTTATATTCTTTTAAATAATTAATCAAATCCCCTTATAATATGATATAACTATCATATTATAAGGGGATTTGATATTACATTAAGCTACAACTTCAGATACGTTACTTGTTGTTTCTTCTAATACTCCTAGTTTTTTAGCAACTATCTTAGTAGTACTTGCTTGTACTATTAACGTTACAAGTATAGTCATAAATACTACTGAAGATATTATTTCATAACTTGGTACTTTCATAGCCACTATTATTCCTGATACTGCAGCTGGTATAACTCCAGTTTCTCTAACCCACATCATAAATAATTTATCTTTAAATGTCCACTGTGCTTTTCTATCAAATACAGTAGATACTAACACTACTAAAGGTCTTCCTACAAACATTAAAGCTAATACTGTTATTAATGATGGTAACCAATATTGAGCTAATGCTGATATATTTACTTGAGTCCCTAGTAAAACAAATATCGACATACGACATATTGTAGCTATACTTTCTGTAAAATGTACTGTTGGTTGATAATCAGCTTCTTCTAACCAAATTCCAAACATTTTTTTATTTCCTGAAATTAACCCTGCCATAAATACTGCCATATATCCACTACCATGGAACATTGTAGCTAATTCATAAGCAAGAGTAACTGTTAACATCGACATAATTGGAGCATAGGAATGAAATATTCCCACTCTTTTATCTGAAACTAATATTATTAATAAATATCCTACTAATATTCCTACACCTATTCCTACTGCTGCAGAAATAAGTAATTCCTTAAAACTTTCCATAGCTGAGAACTGACCACTCATAACTATACCTAATAATGCTGAAGATAATATAGCTCCTACTGCATCATTAAAAGCAGATTCACTTACTACAGTCTGTTTTATCTTGTCCTTTATTCTAACTTGTTTAAATACAGGTATAAGAGCTGCTGGATCTGTTGAAGCTATAACAGCACCTAAAAGAAAAGCTGTCATAATAGGTAAATTAAATATCATAGCTACCACAACACCTACTACAGCTGTAGATATTACAACACCTACTGTTGATAACATTCCAACACTTACCTTCACCTTATTTAATACTTTTAAGTTAATTTCTTTACCACCTTCATATAATATAAATGCTGATCCAAAAGTAAGTATTAAATTATTTTCTACTGGAAAAGCCCCTATACTTAAAATATTAAAAAAAGCTGGTCCTATTATTATACCTGCTATTAAGTATAGTATTACATCTGGAATTTTTAATATTTCACTTATTCTTCCCAGTGCAATACCCGTAATTATTATCATCGAAAATATTAACAATAAATTATTGGTAGCAATTGTTTCTATGCTTCCTTCCATACAATTCATCTCCACTCTTTCAATTTTGTTTTTATTTTAATTTAATAATTACTCATTATATACCCGTGATTATCATAAGTCAACGCTAGCAAACGTTGTCAAAATATAAAATTTTATTAACATTTTTTGAGTTTTCTAGAAATTTTAAGAGAATTTTGTCTTCCATAGAATTACACTTAATTATTAATATATTTTTCTTTTACTTTGCATTAAAAAAGCTATAAGATTTAATCTTATAACTTTTCTTTAACAGAACTATCTTCTGTTGTTGTTATTTTGTTGTTTTCTAGCTTTTCTGCACTCTGGACATCTAACTGGCTCGTTATCAAATCCTTTTTCTTTGTAGAATTGTTGTTCTCCTTCTGTGAATAAGAACTCAGCTTTACAGTCTTTACATATTATTTTTTTATCCATTATATTAATCCTCCTATAAAGACTAGATAGCAATAATTTGCCTTTATAGGAGAAAATTATTATCTAAATTAATCTTTATTTATTTTTCTTTACATCTAAGCATATCACATTATCTTAATAAATACAAGATTTTCCTAGCTTTCAGCGTTTTTATTTACTCTTAATATTGTTATTCAAATACTCTTTTATCAGTAATTAAATTCACTAAAAGTAACCTTCCATTACTCATAATCATAAAGTAAAGTAAGTAGTTTAGCATAGGGGGGCAAAATATGAGTATAGAAAGTCGTGAGCCAGTTATACAAGTAGGGCCAGGCCCCGCATCACAACCTTGGATAATCCCAGGACCTGGTCCAGTTATTCCACCATTTCCAACTGAAACAGAACCTGGACCAGTCATACCTCCAGGTCAAGATATTCCTAGGGTAAAAATAAAATCGTTATTTTCAAATGCATTTATAATAGTCGGATATGATGAGGTTTTATATGCTGTTGGTGCCATTCCTCAACAAGGTGAGACTTTTAGAATAATTCCTATTAATAATTATCAAGTAAAGCTTAGAATTGTCGGGGGACAATTTGTAAGAATTGATTATAATGGCGCATTAGTTGCTGATGCTAATAAAAATAATGCCACTATTTTTAATATTTTTCGAACTGGGTATATGGAATTTAGTCTGATGGCTCCGCAAGGAAAGTACGTCAATGTTAGACAAAGAGATAATATGTTGGTCGCTAGATCAGAATATGCGGGTCCTAGAACAAGATTTAAGTTTAGAATGGTTGACTAAATATAAAAAGGAAGTGTATGAGTCACACTTCCTTTTTATATTTATTATACTATTCCCATGGCATATTCCACTGCAATTGCAACAATTACAACTAGTAATGATATAATAAACCCATGTATCATAGGATTTAATCCTGACTTTTTCATCTCATTAAAATCCGTATTCATTCCAATAGCTGCAAGAGCTGCTACCATTAAAAATTTACTTAAATCTTTCATCAATAAAGATATATTTTCTGGTATTACACCAAAACTATTAACTACAGCCATAGCTACAAACATTAGTATGAACCAAGGTATTATGTTAGTTAATTTAACTTTTTCTTGTTTTGCATTTGGATTTTCTTTTCTCTTAAGCTTTGCACTTATCATAGAGAAAACAAGTACTGTTGGAATTATAGAAAGAGTTCTTGTTAATTTAACCATTGTAGCAAAGTCTCCTGCACCTTCACTAAATGCATATCCAGCGGCTACAACACTAGACGTATCATTTACAGCTGTTCCAGTCCAAAGTCCATAAGCCATATCGTTAAGACCTAACTTTTGACCTAAAATTGGAAATATGATTATCATAGCCATATCAAATAAAAATGTAGCAGACATGGCATATGCTATATCTTTATCATCTGCATCCACAACTGGTGCTATAGCTGCTATGGCAGATCCTCCACATATTCCTGTTCCTGCAGAAATTAAGTTTGAAAGTTTCCAATCAAGACCTAATATCTTTCCTATATAATATCCTCCACCAAAGCAAGTAAGTAAAGTAAATATCATAACTGTTAAAGAAAGTTTTCCTACATGAAGTATAGTCCCTATACTTAAAGATGCCCCTAATAATATAATTGCAAATTTTAATATTTTCTTTGATGTAAATTTTAATCCAGTTTGAATTTTCTTACTCGGCTTTTTAATTTGATTTATACCCATTCCAATAAATAGTGCTATTACTGATGCTCCTATTAAATGTATTGGTAAAATTGACTCTATAAATCTTGCACAAAATGCCACAAGTAAAGCTATCAAGAAACCAGGAATGACTTCTAATTTTTTCTTCATTCTAAATAATGTCTCCTTTTGTATAATTTCATTTCAATTCTACCAATAAATTACTATAATGTAAAATTATAAATATTTATTTATCTATAATTTATACTTATAATTAAAGTACTATAATTTATAATAAAAATACACTCCCTTCATAGTAACAGTTTTATTATTTAAACTATCTACTATAAAGGGAGCATATCATAATTTAGAATCAAGCTTTTTATTATAAATTTTCTAAAAATTCTTCTATTTTTCCCAGTAAGAAGGTCTTTCTATAAATACTGGTAATTTTGTTTTTGAATTTCCTCTTGCACTATTTATTTGGGATTGAGTAAGATACATAGTATTTTCTAGGTTGCATCCTCTAATATCTGCATCTCTCATATCTGCCCCAATAATAATTGCTCCACTTAAGTCTACGTCTTGTAAATTTGCTCCTATTAATAAAGTTCCTGCCAAGTTTTCTCCTATTAGTTTTTTTCTTCTAAGATCTTTTCCTATAAAATCAAAACCTAAAGGCATATCATTTTTTCTTTTATGCTGTTTGTTTTTTATTAAATTTGATCTAACTTCTTTTAAAAGAGAATTTACTTTCATTCTATGAGCTTCAATATTTATATTTAATATATCTTTTCCAGAAAGATTAGTAAGATTTTCAGTTTCTTTTATCATAAGATTTATTCTAATTCTCATATCTTCACTTTCTGCAAAAGTAATACTATCATACAAGTACCAAATCATTTCTTGCAAATTTTTAACTACTACAAAAACATCATACATTTCCTGTGATTGTTGCGGTGAATTTTGCCAACTCAAATTTTTATATGTATACTGAGCAACCTTTTGACCAGCTCCAAAACAATCATAGTTAATACATCCTTTAAGATTATTTTTGCTTAAGTCTTTATGTATTTTACAAGTAAAATCTTTACTTAAGTTCATACAAGGCTCTCCCGAAACTTTGTCTTTTGGAAAACCATCCATTTTAGAAAAATATAAGGCTACACAACAAAATCCAAAACATTTACTACAATCTATTTTTAAATTTTCATAAGACTTTTTATCATTATAATTTCTATACTTCATCTTTTCTCCTATTATTTAGCAAATTTATTATAAAAATTCACTAACATTCCTTCTTTTATATCTTCTACTTCATTTATACACCTTAATTCTTCTAATATTGATAGGGCGAAAGTTAAAGCAGTTGCTGGCCCTCTACTAGTTATTATATTATCATCAACTACTACAACCTCATCTTCTACGTAATTAACTTTCTCTTTATCTTGAATAAAACCAGGGTATGAAGTACATTTTTTTCCTTCAAGTATATTAAAATATTCTAAAGTTTCTGGGGCTGCACAAATAGCAGCAACAATTTTTTTCTTTTCATTCATTTTTGTAATTAATTCTTTTACACAATCTACTTTTAAGTTCTCTGCTCCTGGTAGTCCTCCAGGAAGTACTACTCCATCATAATCTTCTTTATCAATATCTTTAATATTACAATCAGATTTTATTATTATATTATGAGTTCCTCTTACATACTCGTCTTCAATAGAGCACATCTTACAATCTACATTAGCCCTTCTAAGTACATCTACTACTGAAAGTGCCTCTACTTCTTCAAAACCATCTGCTAATAAGACTAATACTTTTTTCATTTTATTCTCTCCTTTATTCGTAGTAATAATTTTCAATTGGAATCATTATCATATTGAATTTTTTTTTCATTCTTGCTATCATTTAATAGATAGTTATTATAAGCAAAATCAAGAAAATTCATATATATTATTTAGCTATATATAAAACTTATGAGGTGAATCAATGTTAATAAACACACATTTTATTATATCTAAATCTGTATTAGATAATCTAGAATCAAATAAATCTTTCTTTCTAAGTGAGAAGAATTTTATTTATGGTAATATTAAACCAGATATTTCTTCAAAATATGTACTTAATAAGCATTATTTAGAAGAGTCTTTATCTATGGTTCTTGAAAAAATCAAATATCTATGTCAGTTAACTTTAGATTCTTTAAAAAAATATTTTTCCATAAGTAAATTAAGTCAAGAGCTGGGTGTTATTTGTCATTTTTTATGTGACTTTTTCACTACTCCTCACAGCGAGCGCTGGGAATTTACTCATAGTATGAATAAGCATGTTGTCTATGAAAAAGAACTTGCTTCTTATGCTAAAGAAATGGATTTTTCAAATTGTGATTTAGATTATGAAATTAATCATAGTGTGGAAGAATTTTTCCATAATCTATATAAAAAATATAAATCTAGTTGTACTAGCTATGAAAACGATTTAAAATTTTCATCATATATTTGTAATATTATTGTAAATCATGTACTAGATTCAATTTTAATTAATACAGCAAATTCTTATACATTAAAAAACTGTGTATAATAAATAGGACTATTATTTAGTCCTATTTATTTTTTTAATCATTTCTATACCATCTTTTACACTATTAACTACATAAGATGCACTTTCTTTTACTTCTTCATTTGATTTATTCATGGCAAAACTATATTTTATATTTTTTAGCATACATATATCATTAGGTGAATCTCCCATAGTTGCAACTTCCTCCAATGACACATTATATTTTTTACATATATGTTCTATTCCATGACGTTTAGATACATGATTAGGAACTATATTTAAAGTATAAGGTCCTGATAAATAAATATCACATACTTCGCCAAATTCACTTTTATAATAATATTCTAATCTTTTAAGTTCATCCATATTATCTGAAACTATTCCCACATTTCCTACTAGATTATCAAAATTTTCTTTTTTAAATATTTCTTCGTCTAAGATGTAGTCCTTAGTGTAATGACTGAAAACATCTTCTCCTCCACTTAAAACTATCTCCCCATTATATTTTAGATAAATATGAGCTAAATTCGATTCAAATCTATTTATAATTTTTCTCACTAAATAATCATCAATTGGCTCTTTAAAAATTAAGTTTTCATCTTTGTCAAAAATAAATGAACCATTTTCACAAATAAAATATCCATTTAACTTAATTTTATTACTTATCATATCGCATGCCTGTTTAAATACTCTTCCCGTTGCCACATGAAATATTACACCTTCTTTTTCTATTTCCTCTATGGCTTTTACATCTTCATCGCTAATTCCATCATTATAAAGAGTTCCATCTAAGTCACAAAATATATGTCTTATCATTTTTCCTCCTAAAATCTATATTATATTTAATAATTCTAGTCTTAAGTCGTTTAATAAAGTTTTACAAGCTCTATATCTAATTTGTTGTCTATCACCATTAAATATGTATTTTTTTACTATAGTTTTATTATTTATTTTAATTCCCATATATACAAGTCCTACAGGTTTTTCTTCACTTCCACCTTCTGGTCCTGCTATTCCTGTTGTAGATAGTCCAATATTTGTATTGTGTCTTGATGCCACACCTTCAGCCATTTCTTTTGCACACTGCTCACTTACTGCTCCAACAGAATTTAGTGTTTCTGATTTTACACCTAAGCTCATTATTTTAGCTTCATTTGAATAAGTTACACATCCTTCCATAAAAACAGAAGATATTCCTGGGTAATTTATTAAAGAAGAAGATACCATACCTCCTGTACAAGATTCTGCTACAGCTATAGTTAAATTATTTTTCACTAGAATTTTCGCAACTTCATCTTCTATAGTTGTTTCATCTTCTCCATATACAGCTTCCTTAAATCTATTTTTTATCTCCTGTGCTACTGGAAGTATTAATCTCTCTGCTTCCTCAATATTTTTTCCCTTTGCTGTTATTCTTACAGTACACTCTCCATCCTTTGCATAAGTGGCTATAGTAGGATTTATTTGTTTTTGTATTAAATCAAGTAAATCATTTTCTACCTTTGATTCTCCTATACCAACTATTCTAAGAACTTTTGACTTAAGTATATCTTTGCTACCTTTTTGCAAGAATGGTTTTACAAAGTTGTCAAACATAGGCTTCATTTCTCTTGGAGGACCTGGCATTACAATTATAGTTTTACTTTCTTTTTCCATAATGCACCCTGGAGCTGTACCATATTCATTTGGTAGTATTGTAGAGTTCACTGGAAAATAAGCTTGCTTTTTATTATTTTCTGTTGGTGTTCTTTTCATTTTATTATATATTTCTATAATTTTGTCCCATGAAGGCTGGTGAAACTCCATTTCCAAATTAAAATATTTTGCACAGACTTCCTTTGTAAGATCATCTGCCGTTGGACCCAACCCTCCAGTTAGTATTACTAAATCACTTCTTTTAAAACTTTCTCCTAACTGATCTAATAATCTTTTTTCATTATCTCCTACAGTTATTTGGTAATATACATCTACCCCCATATTTGCAAGCTCATTTGATAAATAATGAGTATTTGTATTTAGTATATCTCCTAAAAGTATTTCAGTACCTACAGTAATAATTTCTGCTTTCATTAATATCACCTTCTTATTTATTTTAGAATGATGGTGGTGTCATTGCACAAACTAATACACATTTTTCATCACCATAATTTTCATACACATGAGGAATTTTGCTATCAAAATAGAAACTATCTCCTTTTTCCAATATATATTCCTTATTTTCTAATATTATTTTCATTTTTCCCTCTATTATATATCCACATTCTTCTCCTTTATGTGAAACTAAATCTTTATTTATTTTAGTTTCTTCATTTAATGTAATTAAGAGAAATTCTATCCTTTTATTATTTAAGTTTGGCATTAACAATTCATAAGATTTTGTAGAATCATTCGTATTAATGGACTTTCTATCATTTCTTCTAACTACTACCTTTTCTTCTATATTTTTATCATCTTCATCAAAGAAATATCCAATATTAACTTCTAATACGTTAGCAATCTTCCACATAACTTTTATTGATGGTACTACCATATTTCTTTCAATCTGACTAATAAGTCCTGTACTTAGACCACTTTCTTGTGATAAATCTGTAATACTAAATTTCTTACTCTTTCTTAGTTCTCTGATTTTTTGACCAACGTCTATATTCATATCAATATCTTTTTTCATTTTTCACTTCCTTAATAACCTTCTTCCCCTTAAATATTTTTCAATATATTAAATTTTCAAATTAATTTGCATGTAATATTTTTCATATTTTCACAAATATAATACTACATATATT
>NZ_JANKBY010000132.1:0-9449 GCF_024621905.1 Terrisporobacter muris | reverse complement strand
CCGATCTTGAGCTTTTAAAATAAATTAAATATATAACAATAAAACTTCCATATAAATATATGGAAGTTTTATTGTTATATTGACTTTTATGAAAGTCTAGAATTATTATTTATATAAAAAGTTATTACTACATATTATTAATTAGTTAGGAGGTAAGTATCATGAATCTTAGCAATAAAAATATTTGTGAGAGAGAAAAAAAGTTTTTATCAAGCATTCAAAAACTACCTTATTGCCCCATAGCAATTAAAAACGGCAAAGGTGCTTTACTCTATGATTATGATGGAAATGAATATATAGATTTTCTATCTAGTGCATCCTCTGCAAATATTGGGCATGGTAATAAAGAAATTGCTCAAGCTGTAAAAAATCAGATGGACCAAATTACACAATACACTATTGCTTATTTTACTTGTGAGTCACCTGTACTTCTTGCTGAAAAAATAATAAATTTGGCTCCTGGAGATAATGATAAAAAAGTTCTTTATAGTACTACGGGTTCCGAATCTATAGACGCTGCAATAAAACTGTCAAAGGGGTATACTGGTAGAAATAAAATTATCTCCTTTAATGGCGCTTATCATGGAAGTACTTATGGCTCTATTTCAATTTCTGCCATAAGTTTAAATATGAGAAAAAAAATAGGATCTCTTCTACCTGATGTTTATCACTTTAACTATCCTGTTTGCATCAAATGCCCTTATAATAAAAATGAAAGTGAATGTCACCTGGAATGTCTAGAGGAAATAAAAAATGCTTTTCAAATGTATTTACCTGCTGACGAAGTGGCTGCTGTATTTTTTGAACCTATTGCTGGTGATTCTGGTATTATTATTCCACCGAAAAGATATGTAAAAAACTTATATAAATTATGTAAGAAGAACAATATATTGTTTGTAGCGGATGAGATTCAACAAAGCTTAGGTAGATGTGGATATTGGTTTTCTATGGAACATTTTAATATTGAACCTGATTTAATTGTTATGGGTAAATCCTTAGGAGGAGGTTTACCTCTAGGGTTGGTAGTTGGTAAAAGCGAAATTATGGAATGTTTAAGTGCTCCTGCTCATGCTTTTACTCTTTCTGCAAATACTACTGTATGTGTAGCTGCATTAAAAATGCTTGAAATATTCGAGAGAGATAATATAATTGAGCAAACTAAAGAGAAAGGCTCTTATTTAATAAATAAGTTGAACATTCTAAAAAAGAAATATCCTAATATTATAAAAGATGTGCGTGGTTTAGGCTTATCAATAGGAGTTGATTTACCTGACAAATCAGCCACAAAGAAAATATGTTATCAATGTATCAAAAATGGTTTACTACTTATCTCCTTAGGTGAAAATACATTAAGAATACAACCACCTTTAGTTATCACTAAAAATCAAATAGATGAATCAACAGAAATATTAGAAAATTCTATTAATGATTTTATCAGTGGAAAAATCAGTGATGATGCTTATACCTTTATAAATGGTTGGTAACAAAATGAGGTTAATATTTGAATTATAAAATTAACAAATATATTATGGAAGAGGATTTTTTATCTTATGCAAAAGATGAGGATTTGTCTAAAATATGCATAAACTGTTATGACGGAATAAATACTATTACCTTTTCATCAAATGTAAAAGATGCTTTTAATAATTTAAACTACTCTACTCTAAAAGACTATCCTCATGGAAATCTTCTAAAAAAATCTATAATAGATTACTGGAATAATAATATCTGCTTAAAAGTAAATAATATTATATTAACTGAGGGTTCAATTAACGGAATATATTTATCAAATAAATTGTTTTTACAACCTAATGATAATGTTCTAGGATGTACACCTCAATTTCCAGAGTATGCTATGGATGTTAAAATGCATGGAGGAAATTTTAATTATTATACCTTAAAAGAAGAAAATAATCACATTTTTGATGAGGATGAATTTATAAAACTTATAGATAATAAGTATAAATTAATATATTTAGACAATCCTAATAATCCTACAGGTCAAATTATTTCATTAAAACAAATTGAAAAAATCGTTAAAATTGCAAAAGAATACAAAATAGTTATTATAGTTGATGAAGCATATGGTGATTATATGAGCCCAGAAAACTCATCTATAAACCTAATAAACAATTATGATAATATAATCATACTTAAAACATTTTCTAAATTTTTTTCCCTCGCAGGAATTAGAGCTGGTTATATGGTTGTACCAAATAATTTCTATAATCCTCTAAATAAAATTACTAATCCTTATTGTATAAATGAAATCGGACGACAAATGGATTCTATAGCATTGAATGATAATAATTTTATAAATGAAACTCTATTCATAAATAAAAAAATTAAGTCTTATTTTTTTAAATCATTGAAAAACCTCATAATCTCTCATACTGACAAAACAGTTGCCATTTTTTTATTACATCATAAAAACCCAAATATAAATCTTCAAAAAGAATTTTCCAAGTTTAATATAGTCGTAGTAAGTGGTTGTAGCTATATGGGTTTAGATAAAAATTATGTAAGATTAAGAGTCCCCAAAGAAAAGAACTTAGAAAAAGTGTTACAAGCTTTTGAATATATTGATGAGTTATAAAAATTTTATTGCATCCTACTTCAGCTTATGTATAAAAAGGAGCTGTATAAAAATATACAGTTCCTTTTTATAATTATTTAACTTCATATCTTCTTTGAAAAAACTTAACCACTTCAACTATAGGTATTACTGTAAATGATATTAGAAGTGATACACCATATTCCATAAGCGATATAGTTTCAAGCCCAAATGCATTTGATAAGAATGGTATATAAATTACTGCAAGAGTCAATAAAAGTGATACTATCATTGCTCCCCATAAAAACTTATTTTGACCCTTTATAGTAAATATGGAGTGTCTTCTAGAACGAAGGTTAAATGAATGGAATATTTCAGCCATAGACATAGTTAAAAATGCCATTGTCATTCCATCTGCACTATTTACAAACTCCCATATTCCACTTTCCATATAGTGACCAGCCACATAAGCTACTATTGTGATTATGGCAATCATAAATCCTTGCCATATAACATCTTTACTGACCCCACCAGCAAATATACTTTCTCTTGAGTTTCTAGGGGATCTTTTCATAATGTCCTCCTCTTCTTTTTCTGTTCCAAGTGCTAAAGCTGGAAAACAGTCAGTTATTAAGTTAATCCATAATAAGTGAACAGGCTTTAAAATAACAAAACCTACTAATGTAGCAAAAAATATAGCTACAACTTCACTTAAATTAGATGATAATAAAAACTGAATAGACTTTCTTATATTGTCATAAATTCTTCTGCCTTCTTTTACTGCATGGACTATAGTAGCAAAGTTATCATCGGCAAGGACCATATCTGAAACATTTTTAGTAACATCTGTACCAGTTATACCCATACCTACACCTATATCAGCGCTTTTTATTGCTGGAGCATCATTTACTCCATCACCTGTCATTGCTGAAATTTTCCCTTTTTTCTTCCATGTATTAACTATTCTAACTTTATGCTCTGGTTGTACTCTTGCATATACTGAATATTTTTCTATATTTTTTTCAAATTCTTCATCATTCATTTCACTTAACATAGCACCAGTTATAGCTTCACTACTATCTTTAATTATCCCAAGTTCCATAGCTATAGCAACTGCTGTATCTTTGTGATCTCCAGTAATCATAATAGGTCTAATCCCTGCACTGTTACATTCTTTTATTGCATCAACTACTTCTTCTCTTACTGGATCGATCATACCTGTAAGACCTAAAAATATAAGATTATTTTCTAAAGCCTCACTACTAATCTCTTTAGGTACCTCTTCATAATATCTTATGGCAGAACATAATACACGAAGAGCTTTATCGGCCATATTTTTATTTTCTTTAATTATCTCATTTCTAATTTCTTCACTTAGATCTTCTACTTTATCATTTATTAATATTTTATTACAATGTTTTAATACAACATCAGGAGCTCCTTTTGTATATTGAATATAATTATCTTTATGTTTATGAATAGTAGTCATCATTTTTCTATTGGAATCAAAAGGTAATTCCTCGGCACGTACCTCAGTTTTTATTAAATCATTTTTATTTAGTCCTAAATTGTATGCATAATTAACCAAAGCACATTCCGTTGGCTCTCCCACTGCTTTTTTACTATCTTCATCTAATGTAGCATCACTACAAAGTGCCATTGATTTAGCCAAAAGTTTTTCATCATTACCATAATATTTAACTACTGTCATTTTATTTTGTGTTAAAGTCCCTGTTTTATCTGAACATATAATTTGAGCACACCCTAAAGTTTCTACTGCTGTTAACTTTCTTATAACAGCACTTTTCTTAGACATATTTGTGACTCCAATAGCTAAAACTATTGTAACAACTGTAGCTAACCCTTCTGGTATAGCTGCCACAGCCAAGCTTACAGCTACCATAAATGTATCTATAAATACTTTTCCACTTAGATTTGGATAGGATTTTCCAAGAGTAAATAAAAATATGAATATACATATACCTATAACTAAAAAACTTAAAATTTTACTAAGCTGATTTAGTTTAACTTGTAAGGGTGTTTGACTTTCTTTTGTATTTGATAGTACACGAGCTATTTTCCCCATTTCTGTATTCATTCCTGTAGCTGTTACTACAACCCTACCTCTACCATAAACAACTGAGCTTCCCATGTAAACCATGTTTTTTCTATCACCTAAAGGTATATCTTTTTCACCAGATGATAATGATAATATGTCATTATGTTTTGTAACCGCCACAGATTCTCCTGTTAAAGCTGCTTCTTCAATTTTTAAACTTACACTTTCTATAATTCTTCCATCAGCAGGTACTGCATCTCCTGCTTCTAATAAAATTAAATCACCTGGAACTAGTTCTTCACTTTTAATTATTACTTGTTTATTATTCCTTATTACTTTACATGTTGATGCAGTCATATCTTGCAAAGCTTCTATGGCCTTTTCTGATTTATTTTCTTGATATACTCCAAGTATTCCATTAATTACAACTACTGCAAATATTATAAAAACATCTGCAAAAGACTCATTGGCATAGGCTGCTGTTATACCTGATACTATCGCTGCCACAATAAGTATGATTATCATCGGATTGGTTAACTCTTTTAAAAATTTTACAATTAATGGTGTTTTCTTTCCTTCCTCTAGTTTATTTAATCCATTTTCTTTTAATCTTATTTTACTTTCTTCTTCGCTTATTCCCTCATAACTAGATTTTAATGAACTTAATATTTCTTTGTAACCCAGTAAGTATTCTCTCATTTTATTACCTCCTTTTATTTTAAATTCTTTAAAACTAAAAATTTGCTTTGCTTCAGGTAATCCATTGCTCTATTCAAATAGGTTAAAGTTTATAATTTATCTACAAATCAGATAAATTATAAATTACTTTAATGTAAAAAATGAGACTTGTGCATAGAAAAATCTATACACAAGTCTCATTCATTAAGATAAACCAGGCCAAATTATCAGCCAAGATGTTGATTTACCTCGCATATACTGCGGAATTACTCCCCTGTGAATTAATTATTTTAATAATATATTTATAGTATATTATCATATCACGCAATTTAGAATATATTTCCATATATTTTCATCATTTTACATAAACTTAACATCTTCATCTTATGTAAAAAAGGTAGAACTAAAAGCTCTACCTTCTCCCCCTATTTTTTCCTATCTTATTTATTATAAGGCATTTGCTGCATCATTTGTTGCATATACATATAATAATTCATCCACATCTCATCATATTGAGTAGTAGTATAAGGAGACATATTAGAATTATCTAATGATGGATATTTATTAGTAAAGTTACCCATACATTGCATTGGTGCCATATTATACATTGGACTTACATAAGTTGAACATGAATCTCCAAAAGAGCAACTATTATCCATATCCACATAAATTATTTCATCATCACATTTACATGTCTTTTCAACTATAGTTTCACAAGTATTTTTACAAGGTTTATTACATCCACATGATGGTTTTGATGGCGTAGTATCCATTTTAGATTGTATTGATGGCTTTGATACGCAATTATTCTCACAATTTTGTAATTTATTACCACACTTATCTAGCATTTCTTCACATTTCTTAGACTTACCTTCGTATTCTTTTATCTTATCCCCTGCTGTTTTGTAACATTCTAATGCTTTTTCGTCATATTTTAACGCTTGATTATATAAGCATTTTGCTTTTTCATTGTAAGTTTCTGCTTTTTCATATAAACATTTTGCCTTTTCGCAATTTTCCTTTGCATCTTTTTCAATACATTCTGCTTCTTTCTTTAAAGCTCTTGCTTTTTCAGATAATTCTTGAGCTCTTTGCATTAACTCTTTAGCTTTGCACTCATCATTTCTTGCTTGATTTTCACTTTTGTTTGCATTTTGCAATAAATTACATGCTTTTTGTGATAATAATTTAGCACTCTTTTCACATTCTTTAGCTTGATTAAATGTTTGTGTTGCATTAGCTTCATATTTACAAGCTTTTTCAAATAACTCTTCAGCCTTTTTCGCTAACTCTACACATTTATCTACACAAGTTATCTCATAATCTCCACAAGGACACTCTACATAAGAAGCCATTGGTTTCTTTTCAGTAGGACATGGTTTACAAGATGAAATAGGTGTACATTCTACTACTGTCTCGCATGGTTTACATACTTCACATTTTTTAGTAGGTTTCACAGTTTCAACTGGTTTACAAGCTTCATTTTGAGGAGTGCAAGAACAAGATTGTTTCTTCTTTTTTTTCATAATAAGTCAAACTCCTTTTGTTGTATTTATTCCATAAGCCCATAGAACTTATGTTACTTAATATAATTATATGAAAAGAGTATCATCTGGTTACTTATTGTGATACAAAAAAACAATACAAGTAGGCTTTACTTGTATTGTTGAAGGTTAAAAATATTTTTAATCGAAATATATATTTGCTGCGTGAACATTTACTTTGTATTCATTTTTTAAATCTTTATTTATAGTTTTTTTGAATTCTTTTAAGTTGTATTCTTCTTCATTGTCAAAATCGCTTTGTAAAAATTCATTTAAATCTATATTTTCATAAGCATTTATATCAAATTTAAATTTATATCTATCTAGTGGAAGATTTAAATTTACTTCTGATTTATAGCCATCTATATTAAGATTTCTACTTATTGGTAAATTTGAATCTATACTAACAGTATTGTTATCTAAATTATTAGATTTTATAGTAACTTTATTTGGTAAGTATTTCTCAATATCTTCTAAATTGTATTTATCACTATCTATATATACATCACCGCAATAAATATTAACTTCTTTTATTCCTAATATTTCTCCTAGTTGAATAGATACATAATTTTGTGAACTTATATTCAATTTCTGTAAATTTTTAACTTCACTAGGCAATGATAAAGATCCGCTAGAAGTATCAAAAAAAAATTCATCTAAAAATATATCATTTTCTACCATCAATGCCCCACTTTCACTTGTTACTTTTAAATTAACATCCTCTGGAACATATATTACTATCATATTAGTATGATTTGAGAAAGTATTTTCTAAAAGTTTAGAAGTAAAGTCATCAATACTTTTTATTTTTTTCATTGATAAATCTTTATCTACTTCTTTTACATATAATATTTTATTATTATCTGTAATCTGTATATCCATATTTTCATAAAGACCTTTTGCTTTAACTATTACCTTATTCGAACTACTTTTCATAATTTTCGTATTAACATAATTAGTATCTATATTTAATTCATCTATGTCTATATTCTTTTCGTATATGGTATTTTCTTCATTTACTTTTTCATCAAAGTCTTGCAACTTATTTATAAAATAAGGCATAGAGAAAAATCCTGACCATATTGTTCCAATCAGTCCTACTATAATTAGAACTATGGCAAATATTGATAGTTTTTTATTCATTATCTTTGCCTCCTTTATATTCTTCCATATTCATATCTTCTTTTGCTTTACTTGCATTAATATATATTTTTCTTGTTTTGACCCAATTAATATATGTTTTATAAATTTTTTTCATATACTTTACTATGAATACAAATACTTGCCATGCAAGAATTTGAAAACCTATAAAAGCTATAGATAAGAAAATAAAGAAGCATGCTATTTCTGATGCTGCCCAAGAAAAACTAATCATTAATGGTATGGTTACTAAAAAAGTAATTAAAGATAAAGCCAGCATACCTGCTATGAATGCCATAAAACATACAGCCATAAAAGCTGGTATAATTAATAGCAATGACAATAAAAATAATATAACTCTTACACCTTTATTAGATAATGAGTTATCATTACTTAGACTAGGTGTCAACTTTTCTTCTAAAAAATCTTTACATTTAAAACAAGATTCTTTTATTTTTCTTTTAGAGTTTATATATATATCTTCTATTTTATCTTTTTTATTATTTGTTCTATCCTCATCTTTAATTTGATTAATCAAATCTCTTGCTATGGACTTTGGAGACCCAAGAGCTGCAATAGTATCCAAATCACTTTTTCCTTCTATTTCACTGTTTACAAAATACTCTTCATAGTCTCTTATTATGTCATTTATTTCATCTTCTGAAAAATCCTTTTTTAAGTAATCTCTTAAAATATCTAAGAACTCTTTTCTATTCACAATCTATACCTCCTTCATCATTTAAAATTAAATTTACTGCACCTACAAAATCATTCCATTCATTGATCATTTTATTTAAATAATCTTTTCCAGCATCGGTTACTTTATAATACTTTCTAGCCGGACCCTCACTAGATTCTAATATATATGCCTCAAAAAACGCATCCTTTGTTAATCTTCTTAATATGGGATATATAGTACCTTCATTTACATTAATAACTTTTGATATATTTTGTACAATTTCATAGCCATACATATCCTTCTTGCTTATTAGAGCCAGAACACATATTTCTAATACGCCTTTTCTAAACTGGGTATTCATATATCTTCTCCTTTCAAATTTTATACGAGCAAATTAGTAACTATATTATTAACTACTGTGTATTAAACAATACTATGTTAAACTTATTATGTATTAATATTAGCATAGTACTATGCAAAGCACAATAGTTCTTTTATTAAGGTTTTCTTACAAAAAAATTACAAGTTATTTCACTTGTAATTTAGGTTTTATTAAATTAAAGTATATATCCCAAGTAAAAATTGTATGCAATAAAGCAAATAAAGAGCATTATTAAAAACCTTTCAATAGCTACTAGTAATATTTCCACTATATTTAAATTAATTATTGTTTTTTTTATAAAAGGTATTAAAAAACTAATGCTTATACATTGAAGACTTATAAATAATCCCATCATTATCTTACTTATATAATAAGTATCTTTACTTATTATTTTTATGGCTAAAATAAGATCG
>NZ_JANKBY010000131.1:0-9524 GCF_024621905.1 Terrisporobacter muris | reverse complement strand
ATTTATATTTATGCTTTAACATACATTATCATTAATATTTGTTTACATATTTATACATTTTTTTCAGAAGATTACATAAAAAAAAGAGGTCATTAATACCTCCTCATTTTATCTATTTTTTAAACACTAATATTCCACCTACACCAGGACCAGAATGTGCTCCGATACAAGTTCCAACTACGAAATATCCTATCTTTTTAGGTTTAAAAACTTCTTTAGCAATTTCAGTAAGCTTTTCTGTTTCTTTTACATCATCACTGTATCCTATGTAAATTTCGTCTTGTTCTAAGTCATCCCCTAATCTCTCTTTAACGTATTCAATCATTTTATTTAATACATTCTTCTTTCCTCTTACTTGTCCTACTTGAGAAACTAGTCCGTCCTTAACTTCTAATATAGGTTTTATGTTTAATAAACTACCTACAGTAGCTTTAGTCGATGATATTCTTCCACCTTTTTTAAGGTATTCTAAAGTATCTACTGAAAACATAAGAATATATTTTTCTTTAATTTCATCTAAAGCCTTAAATACCTCATCTATGCTTTTACCTTCACTTATCATTTCAGCTGCTTTAACGACAAAGAAACCTGCCCCAAAAGTTAAATTATTACTATCGTATATATATATTTCTCCTTCAGTATCATTTTTAGCCATTACAGCACTTTGGCATGTACCTGTAGCTGCTGCCGATCCTGATATATACAGTATTGTTTTTCCTTCTTTTGTATATTTATCAAAAACTTCTTTAAATTGAGCATAAGTAGCTTGTGAAGTTTTTGGATATGCATTTTCCTCCCTTAAAATCTTATAAAATTCTTCAGGTCTCATATCTATACTATCTCTATATTCTTTTCCATTAAGTATAAGTGTTAGTGGCACTACATCTATGTCATACTTTTCTAAGTATTCTTTGTTAACATCAGATAAACTATCACATACTATTTTAATATCATTCATCCTGTTAATCTCCTCTCTTTGTCATTATAATTATCTCATATTTGGATAACCAATTTGTCTTAAAGCTTCATAAACAACTATTGCAACTGAATTTGATAAATTTAAAGATCTAGCCTTTTCTAATTTTACCATAGGTATTCTCATACATGTTTCTTTATTTTCTGCTAATAAAGTTTCTGGCAATCCTTTTGTTTCTTTTCCGAATACTAAAAAGCAACCGTCTTCAAATTTCATATCTGAATGTGACTGGTTTGTTTTTGTTGTAGAGTAGAAGTACTTTCCTTCTGGATATTTTTCAAATAATTCTTCTAAGCTATCATAGTACTTTATATCCGATATATCCCAATAATCTAATCCACTTCTTTTTAAATATTTATCTTCCAATGAAAAACCTAGAGGTCTTATTAAGTGTAAAGTTGCACCTGTATTCGCGCAAGTTCTTATTATATTACCTGTATTTTGAGGTATTTCAGGTTCTACTAATACTACGTTTATTGACATAACGCTCCTCCGTTTAAATTAACTAGTTTATTAATTTTGCTTAATTTTAAGCAACTTCAATTTTTTCCTAAGTACATTATAACAGAAATCTCTCCTAATTAAAGTTGCTTTTTTATACTTTACTTCCTAAGTTCTCTTGTCCCATATATAATAATTTTATCTTGAGGAGGATAATAGCTTTGACCTATATATTCAGTTTCCTTACCTAAAGTATCTTTATACACTCTATAAGTTTGAACTTTATATCCTTTTCTACCCTCCTGTTCTATGGTTTTTACACCCAGGTCATATTTTTCACTATTTCTTCTAATTATCCTATTATTAAGTATATCTGTAGTTTCTGTTATAACTTCAATATCTTTATTATCTTTTTTATTTCCATAAATTGTGCATACTATCTTGTTACCTACGATTCTATTATATATAAAAATAGGGTTATCAAATTTATTGGAAAATTTTAAATCTATGGTTCCACCTGATACAGTTGCATCTCTCCCCATTTCAATATAAGGGCTCGGTATTGAATGATTTCTTACATTAATTATTTTCATACCAGAATATAAAGCTGCGTTATAAATAGTGCTCGATACTTGACACATACCGCCGCCTATTCCCTTTTCTGGCTTTCCATTCACTATTACAGGAGCTTCTTTTAAATATTTATTTATATGAGATTTCTGTATACATGAATTAAAAGAAAATATTTCTCCTTTGTCTAGTAATATATTACTTGTTGCATTTGCTGCCAACTTAATATTATTGGATCTATTATAATTATTTGCATTAAAATAAGTCTCAAAACTTCCTAAAACAGTATTAATTTTGCTTAACTCTTTATAGGAATAAAATGGCTTAACAGATAAAGTAGGTATGATTTCATCTTTATTATCCATGTCTTTTATTTTTCTAATTATTGTATTTTTTAATTCATCTTCATTTAACTTATATCCATTTTTTTCTTTAGTTATAACTATTTTTCCATTTATTATTCTTATTGTTGCACTTGTTGGTTTTATATATATTTTTTTATTCAATTCTTTTAAATATTTATCTAATTTTTTTTCATCATAAGTAATACTATAATCTAGTATTACCTTCTTACCCATGGCTAAACTACTTCTAGTTTTCATATTTGCAATGATGCCTTTATCTCTGCCAATATTATATGCTTTTTCAACTACTTCTTCCACATCATAGCTTGTTCCTACATCATTCTTGCAAAAACTATATTCTTTTTCATCGAAAATTAATGAAAAGGAATTATTCTCATCAAGTGCTTTATTTATTTTTTCCATAGCTTCTTTTTTTGTTAAATTTGACAAATTAATATCTCTAACATAAATATTTTTGTTTATTTTACCTTCAAATTCAATTGCATTACTTAAGACTACATTGCCTAAAGATACAATTAATAATGATAAAAATATTGCAATCTTAAGCTTTCTCAAAAGTATCATTCCTTTCCTTTATAAAAATCACAATCACCTTTTATTGGGCATAACTCGCACTCTGGTTTTCTTGCCTTACACATTCTTCTTCCATGAAATATTAATACATGGTGAGAATGAGACCACCTGTGTTTTGGTATAACATCCATAAGAGCAAACTCAGTTTTTTCTGGAGTTTTGGTATTAACAATACCTATTCTATTTGCAACTCTAAAAACATGTGTATCTACTGCTATTGCATCCTTGTTAAATGCATTACTTAGTACTACATCTGCTGTTTTTCTTCCAACACCAGGAAGTTTTGTTAACTCTTCTAAAGTATCTGGAACTTCACCATTGTAATCTCTACATATCATTTCTGATGTGGCCTTAATCTTTTTACCTTTACTTTTATAAAGACCGCAAGTTTTTATTTCTTCCATTATTTCTTCTTCAGGTAAGCTTGCAAAATCCTCAGGCTTATTGTATTTCTTAAACAACTCTCTTGTTACCATATTAACTCTAACATCTGTACACTGTGCAGACAATATAGTAGCTATTAATAGCTCAAAAGCTGTATTATACTCTAATTCACAATGAGCATCTGGATAAAGTTCCTCTAGCTTGTCTAAAATTTTATTTACATCTTTCATTTATTTTCCCCCTTAATTTATCTTTTACTTTTATTATCTATCAATTTAGTCAATCTATAACAAAGTAATAATTCTCAATTTTTTGGTTTTTTGTATTAAAAAAGCAAAAACTTAATAAGTTCTTGCTTTTTATTATATCAATTTTTATTCCTTTTTTGATTCTCTTGACTTATTATAAGTATCTAATTTTTCTTTTACCAAGATTTTAATATCTTCAAACATTTTATCCATTAGAATTTCTATACTCTCTTCTATTTTGCCCACAGGATAAATTTTAAAGTTTCCATCTTTTATTGTTTTTTCCATTTCATCTGAAAGTATTAAATTATCCATATTATCTTTTGGCAGAATCACACCATAAACCTGATCTTTGAATCCTCTTTTCTTGCACACGTTATAAAATCCTTCTATTTTTTCTGTTATGCCTCCAACAACTTGTATATCTCCTTTTTGATTTAAGGATCCTGTCACTGCTATATTTTGTTTTATAGGTACTTCACTTAATGAAGATAGCAAGGCACATAATTCTGCTAAAGTAGCGCTATCTCCATCTATACCACCATAGTTTTGCTCGAAACAAATATACGCATTCATTGATAAAGGATATTCCTGTGCAAAATGCTCCGTTAAATATCCTTGCAAAATAAGTACACCTTTGCTGTGTATAGGTCCACTCATTTTTACTTCTCTCTCTATATTTACTATTCCTTTACTTCCCATACTAGTTGTTACACTAATTCTCGATGGTCTTCCAAAAGAGTATTCTCCCATACCAAGAACTGATAGTCCGTTTATGATTCCAACTCTACTACCTTCAGTATCAATCATTATTGTATTATCTTCAATAAATTCATCCATTTTATTTTCTATTTTATTCAAACGCTTACGTCTTTCCAGTATAGCTATTCTGACATGCTCTTTTTCCACAAACTCTTTATCTTCTAATTTTGCAAAGATATCTGCCTCTGTTATTACTTCTAATAATTTATTAAAATCTGTTGATAATTTTTTCTTACTTCCTACTAATCTAGTGCTATGTTTTATGATATCCTCTACAGCCTCATAAGTAAAATGCTTAAACTTATTTTTTTCACATTGAAATGCTATAAATTGAGCCATGCCATATTCTGTAACCTCGTTTCTATTCATTTCATTATCAAAATCTACAAATATCTTAAAGCATTTGCTAAATTCATTATCATATCTGTAAAGCACATCATAAATATAGTTACTTCCAATTAGTATGATCTTAACATTTAATGGTATTTCTTCTGGCTCTATTGATACTTTCGTCTCCATTGGAATTTTTTGTGACTGTATAGTCCTTTTTAAAAGCTCCCATGATAGCGGGTAAGCTAAAAGTTGTTGTGCATATAGAACTAAATACCCACCATTTGCTTTTTGTAAAGAACCTGAAAAAACTTTTGTAAAGTCAGTTTTTATATTCCCACTATTATAATCATACTCAACCTTACCAAACAAATTTGATGGACTTGGATTAGATTCAACAATAATAGGTGCATGCTTATTATTTTGATTATCTACAAACAAATTAACTACATATTTTAAAAAACAATCCTTATTATAGTACTCTCTAATTTCATCATCATCTAAGTAAAATAATTCTAAATTTTTAAGTATATCTTCTCTTATTTTATCAATATAATCTACAATTTTATCATAAGATTTATATTTCTCTTTTAACTCCTCAATATGTGGATCTACAACTATTTTACCTACTTCATCTTCTATCTCAATCATTATAGTTTTTATATTTTCCTCAATTTCTCTTATCTGATAAACTACCTTTATTGCCATATTTTCTAATTCTTTTTTAATTTTAAAGAACTCTTCTGAGGATACTTCATCCTCAAAATTTTCATTTAGTGGAACAAACACCATTCCTACTTTACTACTTTTAAGCTTAAATCCTTTTTCTTCTCCATAAGTTTTTATCTGCTTAATTAAATCTTCTTTTTGCATCTCATACTGCTCTAATAATGTATTTTTATTTATCTCATATTCTTCACTATCAAAAGCTTCCTTTATTTCTTCAAATAGTTTATCTATCATTTCTTCTATATCATCTTTAAATATTTTCCCCATTCCTCTTTCTAAACTTATTACAATAGGTTCTCTTGGATTATCAAAATTATATACGTAGCACCAATCCTTATGATTATTTTTTTTCTTTGAGTACCCTTCTAAAACTTTCATTGTATAAGTACTTTTTCCTGTTCCAGGGTCACCTGCTACATATATGTTATAAGCAGAATTATCTATTTTTAAACCTAGTTCCATAGCCGTTACTGCTCTGTCTTGACCTAAAAAATCTTTTAAAGGTTCTATTTCAGATGTATTATTAAATTTTTGCATATTAATCCCCTTTCTATCCCCTATTTATATGAACTAAAATTATATCCTGTTATAAACTTAATAAATTATATGTATTATGTTTCTTTAATTTGACTTAATAATTTTTTTCAAAAATAAAAAGCCTATGATTTACCTCTTCATAGACTTTTCTTTTAATATATCTATATTTCTTTTTATAATATTTCTTCCTCTCCAACTAAAGGCTCTATCCTTATATCTTCGTTTAAACTCTTTATTTGAAATGTTATTAATCTCTTCTTCACTTAAAGTTGTTATTAAATTAGTGTTAAATTCTTTAATATTAGTCTCACATATATCTTTATTATGAGGACAAACTTGCTGACATATATCACATCCAAATATAGATTTATTCTTTTTCATTTTTTCTACTTCTTCTGATGTAAGCTCTTCTTTCTTTTGAGTTATAAATGAAACACATTTTTTAGGATCCATTTTGTAATTTCCCTCTAAGGCATTTCCCGGACAATATTTTACACATTTGTTACACTTTATACATGTTTTACTTGTAGGATTATCTGGTTCTAAGTCATAATTATTTACTATATATCCAATAAACACATAAGAACCATATTTATCTGTAATAAGATTATTATTAATTCCATAATATCCAATACCAGCTAAATAAGCCAAATATCTATCTACTAATGGTCCATTATCAGCAAATATTTTATAATTAAAGCTTTCATCTACTTCTTTTATTTCCTCACATAAATTATTTAATTTTTCCTTTATTACTAAATGATAATCTAGCCCATAGCAATATTTAGATATATTCGATTCATTCTCTTGTTCTATATGATAAGGAAATGCACATACTATAATTGATGCTGCATCCTCCATTATTAATTTTGGATTTATTCTTTTTTCTATATCAGGTTCTTCCATGCCTGTTACAAGACCTTTATTAACCTTTTCTTCTAATATTTCTTTTAATTCATAATATGGACCAACAGATGCAATTCCAATTGCATCTAATCCTTTATTTTTAAAAAGTTCTTTAATTTCTTCTTTATTCATAAAATATCCTTTCTTTAAATCCTCTTTAGTTTTATAATAAACTAATGATAAGGAAGTGATAATTTGATTAAACTAACAATACCAGGAAGACCTATTAGTAAGTCTAATTTTAAACTGCATAACGTTCATGGTCAAGCTTGGATGCCATCAACAGGGAAATATTCTAAATACGTAGCTTATGAAAATATGATAGCCGGATATATAAATACACAATATCAAGGTGAAGTTATAGAAGAAGACTTAATAACAGTTATGAAGTTATACTTCCCTAATAAAAGAATGGGTGACCTACATAACTATCCAAAAAGTATTTGTGATGGAATAGAAAAAAGCGGTATTATAAAAAATGATAAACAATTAAAACCTGTATTATTATTTGATTATATTGATAAAGAAAATCCAAGAGTTGAAATTGAACTTTATCCTGTTTCAAAGTATAATGTTACATACGATATTATTTCAAAATAATATTATTTTATAACCAGACATATAAAAATTAACAACCATTTTATACTTTCAAATGTAATTTTATAATTATTAACAAATATAAATATGTGGAGGATTCTTAGTATGGAAAATTTATTAAATGATATAATTTTATCAAATAAAAAACATACCGCTAACGGAAAAGTCGCTAGTTATATTCCCGAATTAAAAAAAGCTATTAGTGATGACTTAGGCATATGTGTAATCGATAAAGATAATAACATTTACTGTGCTGGTGATTATAGTAAAAAGTTTACTATTCAAAGTATATCTAAAACCATAATCTTAGCTATGGCATTAATGGACAATGAATGGGACTATGTTTTTTCTAAGGTGGGTATGGAACCCAGTGGAGATCCTTTTAACTCTATAATGAAATTAGAAACTAATGATACTAAAAAACCTTGTAATCCAATGATAAATGCTGGTGCAATAGTAACTACTTCTCTAATTAAAGGAAAAAATCTACAAGAAAAAGAAGAAAGGATGTTAGCATTTTTTAGAAAACTTGCTAAAAACGATACTCTTCAAATAAATCAATCTGTTTATAAATCTGAAAAATTAACAGGTGATAGAAATAGAGCTATGGGTTATTTATTAAAAAATGACGGTTTTATAGAAGGAAATGTTGAAGAAACACTAGATTTATATTTCAAACAATGCTCTATTGAGGTAGATGTAGTAGACTTAGCTAGAATAGGCTTACTATTTGCAAACTATGGCATAGATATAGAAACTGGTGAGCGTGTAATTAGTGAAACTATATCTAGAATGGTAAAAACATTTATGGTCACTTGTGGTATGTATGATGCCTCTGGCGAATTTGCTCTTAAAGTTGGTGTCCCAGCTAAATCAGGTGTAGGTGGCGGAATAATGGCATCTGTACCAAGAAGAATGGGTATCGGTGTATTTGGACCCGCCTTAGACAAAAAAGGCAATAGTATTGGTGGATTAAAAGTCCTTGAAGATCTCTCAAAAAGACTAGAATTAAATATATTCTAAATAAAAGCAGCAAAACATCTAAGATGTAATTGCTGCCTTTTTATATTAATCTATTTATTTTCTAATTTGTCACATACATTTTTAAGCATATTTCTAATTGGCAAATTGTAAGGACATTTTTCTTCACAAAGCCCGCATTCTACACATTCACTAGCTTTACTATCACCTAATGATTCATATCTTTCCAATGCCCATTCTTTCAAGTTATATCTTGTATAATATCCTTCTAATAAAAAGTTCTGCGGTATATTTACATTCTTAGGACATGGAAGGCAATATTCGCATCTTCTACAAAAGTTCCCACTTAGTTCTTTTCTAATTTTTTCAATTTTTAAATTATCTTCTTCAGTTAATTCTATCTTATTTATAACCGAAACATTTTCTTTCACTTGCTCAACTGTATTCATTCCAGGAATAGCTACATCAATATAATCTTTTGATAATATGTATTTTATTGCCAAAGGCCCATCATCTATAGCTCCTCCAGCTAAAGGCTTCATAGTAATTGTTCCTATTCCTTTTTCATGTGCTTTTCTAAAAACTTCATCAGCTTGATCTTCAACAATATTATATGGAAATTGTATCGTAGCAAATTTATTATCTTCTACAGCTTTTTCTATAGTTCCTAAACTGTGACTAGTTATTCCAATATATCTTATTTTTCCTTCTTCTTTGGCTTCTAATAAAGCTCTATATGCTTTATTATCATCAAATATTTTACTATATTCCTCTATTTTAAGATTATGTATTTGATATAAGTCTATATAATTAGTCTTAAGATTTTTTAAACTTATATCTATATCTCTTTTCATATCTTCATAACTTCTTGACATACTCTTAGTTGCAATATAAAATTTCTCTCTTCTTCCTTCTATAGAATTCCCTATATATTCTTCACTAACAGTATATCCTCTTGCTGTATCAATAAAATTAATCCCTTGATTTATCAATTCATCAATAACTTTATTTGTATCATCTTGAGTAATTCTCTGTATAGGTATTCCCCCAAATCCAACTCTTTTTATTTTTATCTCTGTACTTCCAAGATTTATCAACTTAATATCCTCCTTATTATAATATCTA
>NZ_JANKBY010000130.1:0-9679 GCF_024621905.1 Terrisporobacter muris | reverse complement strand
CGATCTTATATAGTGCCAAGTATTTATTTATATATAATTGTGCTGACTTGCTATTAATACTTGGAACTTTATCATATAAAAATCTAAATATTTCTCTTCTATCATCATATGACTTAAGTACATTTAAAGAAAACTCACTTCTAATTAAACTTCCTTCTCTTTGAAAATAGTAATATAGTTCTTCATATAAATGTATAATTTTTTTCGCTTTATATAGCAATTTATATGTAACATACCCATCTTCATATAATTTTCCAAAAGGAAATCTTATGTCTTCAAATAACTCTTTTTTATATATTTTATTCCATACAACAACTTGAATTTCTCTTTTATCACTGTATTCACCAAAATAATTTTCTAATGCCTCTATATTATTAAACTCTTTTACATTAATTTTTTTACTCTTATCTCTAGTGTTAATCTTATTATTATCATAAATTTTTTTATATTCACACGATACTATATCAGCTTTGATATCATTATAACTGTACATATATTGAAACATATCTAATGATACAAAGTCATCGCTATCTACAAATCCAATATACTCTCCTTGTGCTATATCTATTCCCTTATTTCTAGCATCAGATAATCCTCCATTTTCCTTATGTATAACTTTAACCCTATCATCAATTTTGGCATATTCGTCACAAATTCTACCACTACTATCTGTAGAACCATCATCTACTAGAATTATCTCTATTTCTTTAAATGTCTGATTAATTAAACTATCTAAACATCTCCTTATATATTGCTCTACATTATATACGGGGACTATAATACTTATTAAAGGCATATATATTCCTCCCTTATTCTAAAATCCTAGCCATAATCTCTTCAAAATATTTTACATCTTCAATATTTTCAACATTTTGACCATCTTTTGCTTCTCCTACAAATTTAGTTTTTATAGCTATCTTACTCTTAGTCTTTTGTAAAAACCACTCATATTCAATATCTATATGCCCTATATCAATAGCTTGATAGCCTAGTTTAGCTAAGTCATACGCCATCACTGTAGCTGTTGGCCCCAATGCCAATAGAATCAACTTATTTTTTTCTATATTATTATCTACATACTTTAATACTTCGTCATATACATCAAAAGCATCTCTTTTAGGTGCAAGAATTCTTTTTATAGATTTTGTATTGTCAAATAAATCATTTCCAATTCCAAGTCTACTTTCTTCTCCCTCTATAATAATAATATCTCGATTGCTCCAAATTTCTTTTATCTTATCAAAATACTTTTTAGAATTATCCTTTTTATTAAAAATCATATAGCACCTACTTATAAAAGAATTTAAATATTTTTTCTTTTTATTTATAAGTCCAAACCAAGAATGTCCATATTTCCATATATGCCTTTTCCAATAGAACTTAGCTTCATTTTGATATTTATTTAAAGATTTAAAAACATCTGGTATACCTACTATATGATTATCCTCATCACTTTGTAATAATTCTTTCAATTTATTACTTAGTCTTTGATCATATTGTTGAAAATCTATTCTTTCTCTAGAAATCAATTTCATTTCACCATCCCCAAAACGACTTAGTGAACATTTATTTTCTATAATATAATCAATAGATTCTTCTATCGTCATAATATCTATTTTATTTGTAAATATATTTAATATCTCATATCTTCTATATGATAGTTCTATGTATATATCATATAAGTGATTATATATATACACTAAAACTCTTTTGCCCTTACTTTTTAATTTACTAAATAAAGATACTTTAACTGCTTCATTAACTATAGTTTTATCTATACTTTCCTCTAAACTATTACTCTCCATAATTTTGAAAAAGTCTTTTCTTTTGCTATTCTTCACAGATTCAATAGCACATGTGTTGAATACTATTGATTTATCGATATCAACTTCTTCAGAATATATCTGTTCTTTTATATCCTCAAGTGCTTTATAGCCTTTATCACTATGTCCCATTATTAATGATACACCACTATCTTTATCTATATTAGGTAATGAATCCTCAACACCCCAAAAATCTCCAAGTGTTAAATCACTACATCTATCTAAAGTCTTAAAGTGACAAGCATAACAAGATGGTCTTAAATAACAATTTTTTATGAAACCTTTTATATATAAACTTTCTCCATATTTTTCTGTTATCTCACTTCCATCATTAAATGTATATTTTAAAACTCCATTTTTCCAACCTTTTGACTTATCTCTGAAAGTCATATCAGTTAATTTTTTACCATTAGATAATTCTTCAATATACTTTTGCCAAATCATAGGTGATGGTACACCGTGACATATTAAATCTACTGTAATTAAATTATCATACTCTTTTCTTAAATAAGCTTTAAGCCCGCCTATTTGGCAAGGAGTACCTGAAAATAATACAAGTCTGCCACTCTTTAAAAATTTCTTAGCTATTTTAAAATTTTCACCTATATTACTTTGAACATATTTAGATCCTCTAAATACACTAAGTTCTTCTATAGTTTCAATATAATCATGTACAACATTAAAGTTTTCATCAAACCTAGCACCAAATACAACACCATTTTTCGCAATTACACTTGATGCCAATGCAGAAAATACTCCACCTGAAGAACTTTTTAGCCTTATATCTTCATCTAGGTTATAACATCCATAGGCTTTTTTCATACTCACAAAGTTTTTATCATTTATAATTGGGCATATATCTTTACACAAATTACAATTCACACATTTATTTTTATCTACGTTTGGATACCAGAATCCTTCTTCATCTATATCCATACTAATAGCTTTTTTCGGACATATATTATCACAAGCATGGCACCCACTACACATATGTTTTTCTTCTATTTTTATCATTTATGTACCATCCTTTTTAATTTATTAATAACTCTATAATAATTCAAATATAAATTATCAAAATATCTATTTTTAACTCTTCTATATAGAACTTTATCTTGTTTTGTAATTTCATTTTTATCTACTAATGCTTGATACTCTTTTTCTAATAATTCAATATTATTCGATTCGTATGCTATTGACATTCTTATTCTATTGTACAATGTAGATATCATTTCAAAATATCTTTGTTTTTCTCTTTCTGGAATATCTAACTGCTTAATTATTTCTACTCTATTTTCTTCATATCCATTCATTAGTCTTAATTTCTTATCATGATTAGTAAAAGCAGAGTGAGAATTATCGTGTCTTATATATTTCATTAGAGGTTCATCAATATATCCAGATTTACCAAAATAGGCAACTGGCAACATAATTTGTAAATTTTGTCCAAATTGAGATATATAAATCTCTTTATTTTGAATATGTTCAAATAAAGATTTTGTTCTAACCATAAAGCTTGCAGGCCAGTTATTTGTTTTTCCTAAAATTAAATCTTCAAATATATGTTCATTATTTTTTTCAATTGAACTATCTGCAAATAAAGCAATTATATTATCTAAATCACCATCATTTACATAATATCCGTTATTTCTTACCATATCATAATCAAGGTTATCTTTTAAAAATTCAACCTTAGATTCCACTGCTTTTGGAAATATAATATCATCCACATCATAAAGCATGATATATTCTCCTTCTACATATTTCAAAGCAGTGTTTATAGCTGATGCTGCTCCCCCATTTTCTTGATAAATATATTTAAATATAAATCCCCTTTGATTTAGTTTAAGTTTAAATTTATCGACTATTGTTTCACTATCATCACTTGAACCATCATTTACAAATATTATTTGTATTTTTGGATAAGTCTGCTTTAATAAACAATTAAAACATCTCTCTAAAAATTGTTCTCCATTAAAACAAGGTATTAATATTGATACTAAATCTTTCATAATCAAACTCCAAAATACTCTTTTTAATTACTTTAGTAATTTTTCTATTTCAACTTTACCTTGTAATGCTTTTTCTTTGTATGATGTCATAAAGTTTTCTAAATGTTTTCTCATTTCATCTTCGTTATTTTTCATCCATTCAAATGCATTTATCAAGTCATCTTTATTCGATAATGTTTGAACTGGTAATACATAATTCTCATATGTTCCAAATATATCTTTAGCTATCCCTTTCGCTTTCACAGAATATCCAATTACTAGTGTTGGTACACATGTAGAATACGATGCAATAGTTGAGTGAGTTCTAGCTCCAATAAACATTCTACATCTTGATATAAATCCTTTTAGCTCCATGCAGTTATAATCGCCTAGCATAATAACTCTATTTGTATCTTTAAATTTATCATATAATACTTTAAGTGGTTTTCTATCATCATTTTGTTGCCAAACTACATGAGGTATTAATGCAATTTGCATATCAGTAGTATCAATTATATGTTGTATTAAGTTTTCATAATTTTTCATAGCTGAACCACCTGATGTCTCGTAACTCATTATCATAGGGCTCATATTTATTCCTATAGTATTATTTAGTTCAAATCCTTCAGGTAATGGAAGTTCTATTTTTTCTAGTTGAAATGCTGGATCAGGTATTAATTTTGTATTTTTATTCACTTTTTTAACAGCTTCATATGATATACTTTCTCTTGTTGTTATAAGTGAATATCTACTTAAGTCCTCTGCCATTTTTTCGTCTATAAACTTAGGCTCAACAGAGCATCCCCATAAAACTGTCTTTGTTCCATTTTTATTAAAATTTCTATTTAATATCTCATATGCTTCATAACTATCATAGCAGTAGTTATCTCCGCCTATAGATATAGCTAAGTCATTTGAACTATATTTATCAAATAAGTGATCAAATGGGATTCTCTCTGCATAGCTAGCATCTTTAAATAATCTTATTTTTAAAGATGCTAGCACTCTTTTTAAATTATATTTGCCATAGCTTATTCTTAGGTCACCTAAATTAACTACCTTATCTAATCCATATAACTTATCTTCTTCTTTATTAAGAGAGTAAACCATCATATTATCTCTTCCTATTATCTTTTGTGTTCCTCTTACTATAGCCTCACATCCATGGTTTCCACTTCCACCGTGAGAATATAAAAAACAGTTCTTCATAACTTTCTCCCTTATTTGTCTCAAATTTTATTTATCAATTTTTCTACATTTAAAGTAACACTTTCAAATGTATATTTTTTTAATACATTTAAATCTTTTTTACTTAGCTTATTATATAATTTAATATCATCTAATAAACTTTTTACTCCATATACTAATCCTTCCGTATCTGGGTTTACTAAAATTCCGTTCTCTTTATTTTTAATAAACTCCAAAGGACCTATTGATTTTGCAACTACCAATGGCTTGTCCAAACACATAGCCTCTAAAACAGTTATCGACATGGACTCTACATAAGATGGATGAACATAAACATCTGCATTTTTTAAGTATGAATAAGGATTTTTTTTTCTTCCTAACAAGTAAACTTTATCCTCTAAATCATTTATCAATATTTCATGCTTAATTTTTTCATATTCTTCACCATCTCCAATTAAAAACCACTTTATTTTATAATCTAAATCAATCAGTTTTCTACAAGCAAATACACAATTAACCATTCCTTTTTCTGGAGATAATCTACCTATACTCACTATATTTACATAGTCTTTATCATATAAATCATCATCAACCTTCTCTAGTGACTTATTATATATATTATCGAAATCTATTACATTAGGAATAACCACAACCTTATCCTCTAGAATGTTGACATTATCTAATATCATCTTCTTACATCCTCCAGACACTGATACTACATGATTAAAGTTTTTATAAACATTTTCAATTGCTTTAGTCTGTTTTTCATTGTAGTCATAACTTCCATGATGCCACCATGTTACCTTATTTTTTGCATTCACAACGTATGCTACGAAATCTGTACATATTCCAATTCTATATGCAATGGCACAATCGTATTTACCTAAACTTTTGAATAAAGGCTTCAGTAATTTCTTCACCTTCGCTCCAAAAATTCTTTCTAAATAGAATACAATTCTTATAAATGCATACTTTCCTTCTCTATTTTTCAAATTATTTAAAATACATTTTAAAAATGAGCCGTATGTCTTTGTCAAATCATAAAATATTACATTTACATCATTTGGAATCTCATCTATGTAATCACCTAACTCTTCAAATAAAACTAAGTCTACTTCGTATTTATCATAATCAATATATTTGAGTAAATCCACAAGTGATCTCTCAACTCCACCCACATTCAGATGGCCATTTACAAATAATAATCTTTTTTTTATATAAATCCCTCCCATACAATTACTTTCTACTCATATAAAGTATAAGAGCTGGTATAAAAATCTTATATTTGTAGCAATATGTAATTAATTGTTGTTTTTTACTTATATTCAAGATTTTTATGTCTATATGATCAAACATTTCTCTGACTTCTTTATTATTTAATATCTTTAATATATCTTTCTTCTTGTAAGATAACTTTTTATTAGAAGCATATATATTTCCAACTGAGTTATATATAAAAAATAGTATACAATAATATATCTGTTTAGAAAAATCAAAGTCTTTTCTCTCTTCAAAGAAAGCTTTTATCTCTTTATAAAGACTAATAAAATTGTCCCATTTTTTTTCATAATATGTGTTAGTTGCAGATGTTGGATTATTGATGTAATTATAATAGCATTCACCTTTTAAATAATAAAAACTGTTTGCATAATACATAACTTGGCTGCCAAATAATAAATCTTCTGAGAATTTAATGACTTCTTTATATTTTAGTTTATTAGCTTCTATAATATCTGTTTTTATTAGCATTACTACATTTGTTATTGTTGGGGGATAATTTATAGAATCTATCATAAGCAATTTATCAAAGTATTCACTATATAGCTGTTCTTTATTATAGAATCCAGATCTTATGTCATGTGTAAATACTTCTTTTTTATCACTATTAACCTTATAACAATCACACATAACTAAATCGCAATCATATTCACTTGCTTTTTGCATCATATTAAAATACATATTCTCATCAATATAATCATCACTATCTATAAATGCTATAAAATCTCCACTAGCTACTTCAATACCTGAATTTCTAGCTGTGGAAACGCCTTCATTTTCTTTATGTATTACTTTTATTCTTTTATCACTCTCAGCATATTTTTTGCATAATTCTAAGCTATTATCTTTAGATCCATCATCAACTAGTATAATCTCTAAATTACTATATTTTTGATTTATTATACTTTGAATACACTTATCCAAATACTTTTCTGCATTATAAACTGGAACTACTACACTTATTAATGCACTCATTGCCATTCTCTCTTAACTCCTATTTTTTAAACTTCTCAATTTATTCATATTGTTCTTACCTATTACGGGGATAATAATTTTCTTAACTGCCTTTTTCACTTTAGTAGTCCAAGGTAGCCAGCTTACCAAAAATAAATGTTCGCAGTAAGTATTCTTTGTATTTTTTCTAATACAATTTCCATAATCATAAGGTGAGAAATACTCTTGAGGATATATACTTATATCACCAATTTGTTGATATTGATTATTTCTAATTAAACCTCTATTTTCCAATATATCAGTTAATCTTTGAACATTTGTAGTTAAATCTAATGAATTATCACCATTATAAAATTTAATACCATCATATCTATCAATAAATTCTTTTATCAAATCATGTTTTGGAATAGATGCCATAAAACTAGTAGCTATATAATTTTCTTCCTCAAATCCTAAAATGCACTTATTATCAAGCAAATCATCAAAAGACTTATACACTATTACATCTGTATCCATATATATCCCACCATATTGATACAAAGCGTTAATCCTAGCATAGTCACTCACATATGCAAATTTCTTATTCTCATATGCCTGTTTTACATATTCATTGCAATTTATATCAAAATTACTCTCGTTCCATTCCATAAATTTATAATCAATTAAATATTTATGCCAACTATCTATACATTTCTGAACCTTGGATGGCTTTTCTTTACCTCCAAACCAACAATAATGTATTATCTTTGGTATATTTTGACCATCCATATCTAATCCTCCAATAATGCATAAATTTTTTCTAACTCTTGCTTATTTGTATAATCTGTCATCTTTGTATTATCAATTAATCTTTGTTGAAGCTCTTTATCTTTGATTACTTCATAAATACCTTCTGCACAACCATCATTATCCATAGGTACTATAATTCCATCAAATCCATCAGTTAATTGACTTTTGGATGTTTCAAAGTTAGTTATAATAACTGGCTTATTTAATATCTGAGCTTCTCTTACAGATACTGACTTACCTTCATATCTTGAAGGTTGTACATATATATCACAAGCCTTTATATATGGATATGGATTTTCTTTTTTACCTAATAGGATTACATTATCTTGCATATTCTCTTGCTCTATTTTATTTTTTATAAAAGCTTCATCTGTTCCATATCCTATAATATACCACTTTACATTAATTCCTTTTTGTAAGATATGCTTACATATCTTTGGTACATTATCAAAGTTTTTAGCATCGGTAAATCTTCCTATTGATAATAGCTTTATTTCATCTTCATTTTTAATAAAATTATTATCATCTATTTCTTGTTCTGATTGGTAAATAATAAATTTTTCAGCTAAAACATTCTCTATAATTAAACTCTTATTCTTTAACATTGGATATATATTCAAAAATTGCTTCTCACAAATTTCTGAAACATTTACTATATAATCAACTTTTGAATATGTATCTATGTCAAATTTCTTAATTGGTATTAACTTGCTATAGTCCGTATGAACCCATGCTAATTTTTTCTTAGCTTTTACCTTCTGACCAAGTATATCCGAAATACCTAAAAAATTTATAGCTAAATCATACTCTTTATCTATTTCTGGCAATAATGGAACTATCCTATTTGATATAAACTGCATAGAACTCCATACATTACCTTCATTTCCTGACTTTATATTTTTTCTAACATCAAGCTTTGCTTTTAATCTTGCAATACCATATTTAAAGTTTTTACTGAATAATATATCTTTTATAGGTCTGTCAAATGTTGTATATTCATCTATTTTAGGTAATAAATTAACTTTATTTGGGATTAAACTCATAAACTCGCCTTCATGTCTATTTAAAAATAAATCTACATTATATTTCATGTAGTCAATAGAATCCAATAGCCCTATTAAACTTCGTTCTGCACCTCCAATAAACATCGATGGCATAATTATTAATATATCTTTCTTCATTAGTTTTTCTCCATTATTTTATCAATAACTATATTATTCTTATCTAAAGTAACAATAGAATTATCAGGTATTTCTTGATTAATTACGCATCCAGCTCCTATAACGCATTTCTTACCTATCTTAGCATTTTTAAGTAATACTACATTTGCACCAATCCATGAACTTTCACCTATAAATATTTCTCCATAAGAATGCTCTGTAGTAGAAACGCCTTCTTCTTTTGAAAATTTATGATTATTATCAATTATTTTTACATCAGGTCCAAATTGACAATTCTTTTCTATATGTATTTTGCTTTGGCAACTTATAAATGAACCTCTATTAAAATATACTCTATCTCCTATATATAACTCCCCACTATTACCTATGAAAACTTGGCCATATTCACTTATACAGGTGTTGTATCCTAAACATAACTTTCCACCATTGGACACTCTAAAACTTGTTTTTAAACTAATTGTCTGTATTGGTTTAAATT
>NZ_JANKBY010000012.1:0-29799 GCF_024621905.1 Terrisporobacter muris | reverse complement strand
TAAAAGAAATAAAAGAATATACAAAAGAAATATATGAAAGCATAAAGAATATAAATTCTAAAAATATACCTAAAATTTATGAAATATTAGAAAATGAAGATAAACTTATAATTATTGAAGAATTTATAAATGGAGACACTTTACAAACAATTTTAGAAAAAGAAAATAAGTTAAAAGAGTCAGAGGTAATTAAATATATGATTTCCTTATGTGACGTTTTAAATGAAATTCATAGTTTAAATCCACCTATAATTCACAGGGATATCAAACCAGCAAATATAATTATAAGTAACGATAACGTACTAAAATTAATAGATTTTGATATATCAAGAACCTACAAAGAAGGTGAAAGCTTAGATACCACACTTTTAGGCACAAAAGGATATGCGTCTCCAGAACAGTTTGGATTTGATCAAACAGACTGTAGAAGTGATATATATGCTATGGGTGTAATGATGAATGTTTTAACCACAGGAAAACATATAAAAGAAGAGTTGAATAATACTTTGTTAAAAGACATAATAAAAAAATGTACACATATTTCTGCAGAAAAAAGATATGATAATGTTCTTGATTTAAAAGTAGAATTAAAAAATAAATTATACAATGAAAAGAAAATTGAAGGCCAAAATAAAATAAATACTAAATATTACACTAAAAAAGAAAAACTAAAACATTTGAATAATAATTCTAAAACATTACCAGGTTTTAGATCTAAAAACTTTATCTATATGATATGTGCTACTTTTTGGTATTTATTTTTAATAATGGGATTATTTATTGCTAAAAGTTTCAAGGAGTTTTTAGGTAATGTAACACTTGTTGTGATGCTGCTATCTATTTACTTTATATTTACTAATTATCTAAATATAAAAAATAAACTACCTTTATTAAAAAGTGAAAGAATTTTAATAAGGGTAGTAGGTTATTGGATTTATAGTACAGGTATATTCTTGATTGGAGGAGGATTACTAACTTTAACTATGAATTAAAAAAATTTCATTTGTATGCTGACAGCATACCAATAACCATAAGTAGATTTATATAATTAATTTATGACTAGAGAATTACTTATGGAGGTAAAAAATGAAAAAAATATTAGTAGGTATTATTATAGGATTTGTAGTTGTTGTTGGAGGTTGCGCAGCATTAGTTGGAGCAGGAGTATCTAGTGTAGATAATGCAATAAAAGAAGTAGAACAAGAAACAGTAGAAAATGATAATAAAGTACAAGAAATGGCTAAAAATATAAAATGGGAAGTAAAAAGAGGAGATTATAGTACGAAGATAGTTGGTATTTTTGAAAATACTAGTAATGAGGTTTTAGACTATGTTGAATTTGAATATAAACTAATGGATTCAGATGGAACAGTTATAGAAAAGTCATTTACTAATGAGACAGAAATAGCTCCAGGTGAGAAGAGAAAAATTGAAATCTTCTGTTCGGAAGGTGATTTTGAGAAATATGATATTAAAGCAAAATCAAGTGTTTTATAAATAATTAATAAGATAGGTTTATAAATAGGGTATTTAAATAATATAGATTAAGTGTGCATTTTGAGGTAAAATGCACACTTTTTAATTGTAAGGAATTATATGTTATCTGTTTTGTGGATAACATATAATTTTCAGCTTTGCTACTTGAGAAACGGACGAAGCCGTTGGCGACGACACGTCGCTCAGGCGAAGGGAATTTTTTATTTGCAAAATTGCAAAATAGAATTTTATTTTGCAATTTTGGTAAAACATTATTTCAATCATAAAGAATAACCATGCTATGTATTTTTGCAAAACTGCAAAATTATAGGTATTATTTATAAATAGAATGGCTGTATAGGTGGATTTTATAACTTATATATTTTGGCATAAGTATTGCTTGTATAAAAGTAAACAAATTATTTTGCAATTATAGAATAAATCAATCAATAAAACTTATGCAAGGGGGTTGCTTCATGAAGTTAGAATTAGGAAAGATATTTATTAATGATATTCAATTTGCACAGAAGACAGAAGTTATAGACTCAGTATTATATGTTGATAAGAGAGAAGTAGAAGAGATAGTGTTAAGTGATGATAGAATAAAAAGTGTAAATGTGGATATAGCTAGACCGGGAGAATCTGTTAGAATAGCTCCTGTTAAGGATGTAATTGAGCCTAGGGTAAAAGTTTTTGGGGAAGGAAGTATATTCCCTGGAATTTTGAACAAGGTGAAAACAGTTGGTAGTGGAAGAACTAATGCGTTAAAAGGTGCTTGTGTTGTTACAGGAGGAAATATTGTAGCCTTTCAAGAAGGAATTATTGACATGAGCGGACCAATAGCACAATATACACCTTTTTCAATGACGAATAATTTATGCATAATGATGGAACCGAAGGATAATTTAGAAGCACATTCATATGAGCAAGCAGCTAGAATGGCTGGTTTAAGAGTAGCTACTTACTTAGGTGAAGTAGGAAGAGATGTAGAACCTGATGAAGTTATAGTTTATGAAACTAAACCTATAAGAGAACAAATAAAAGAGTATCCTAATTTACCAACAGTGGCTTATGTTCATATGTTACAATCACAAGGTTTACTCCATGACACATATTATTATGGTGTAGATGCAAAACAAATAGTACCAACTTTAATGTATCCTACAGAAATAATGGATGGAGCTATTATTTCAGGAAACTGTGTTGCACCTTGTGATAAGGTTACAACTTATCATCATTTAAACAATCCTGTAATTGAGGATTTATATAAAAGACATGGAAAGGATTTAAATTTTGTAGGTGTTATTTTAACTAATGAAAATGTATTTTTGATGGATAAAGAAAGAAGTTCTGATATGGTAGCAAAACTAGTAGAGTACTTAGGAATTGATGGAGTTATTATTACTGAAGAAGGTTATGGAAATCCAGACACAGATTTAATGATGAATTGTAAAAAATGTACTGATGTAGGTGCAGATGTGGTACTCATTACAGATGAATTTCCAGGAAGAGATGGTAAGAGTCAATCTGTAGCAGATGCTACTAAAGAAGCTGATGCAGTTGTTTCTTGTGGTCAAGGTAATTTAGTTGTTCATTTTCCTGCAATGGATAAGATAATTGGAACTCTTGAATATGTGGAAATGATGATAGGCGGATACAAAGGTTGTTTAAATGAAGATGGAAGTATGGATGCAGAACTTCAAATAATAATAGCATCAACTATAGCTAATGGATATAATCATTTAACTGCTAAATGGTATTAAAAAGAAGGAGGGAAGATTATGAGTAAAATAAGAGTAGTTCATTATATAAACAATTTCTTTGCTGGAGTAGGGGGAGAAGAAAAAGCAAATATACCCCCTGAAAAAAGAAGCGGAGTTGTAGGACCTGGTATGGCAATTCAAAAAGCTTTTGATGAAGAAGCTGAAATAGTATCAACTGTAATATGTGGAGATACTTATTTTGGAGAACATATGGAAGATGCTACAAAAGAGCTTTTAAAAATGATAAAAGATGAAAATCCAGATTTATTTATAGCAGGACCAGCATTTAATGCTGGAAGATACGGTGTTGCTTGTGGTGCAATTTGTAAAGCTGTAGAAGAAGAGCTAAACATACCTGTAATTACAGGTATGTACAAAGAGAATCCAGGAGTAGATATGTTTAAATTAGATTTAAATATTATATCTACTGGAAATTCAGCAGCAACACTTAGAAAATCTGTACCAGGTTTTGCTAAGTTAGCTTTAAAATTAGCTAAAAAAGAAGAGATAGGCTCACCAGAAGAAGAAGGATATATTCAAAGAGGAATAAGAAAAAATTATTTCCATGAATTAAGAGGATCTGAAAGAGCCGTTGATATGTTAGTAAAAAAAATGAATAAAAATCAATTTGAAACAGAATATCCAATGCCCAATTTTGATAGAGTAGTGCCAGCAAATCCTATAAAAGATATGTCAAAAGCTAAAATAGCTTTAGTAACTTCTGGAGGTATAGTTCCTACAGATAATCCAGATAAAATTGAATCTTCTAGTGCAACTAAGTTTGGGACATATGACTTATCAGGTATGGACTTTATGAGTAAAGATAAATTTACTACAATACATGGTGGTTATGATAGATCTTTTGTACTTGAGAATCCTAACTTGGTAGTTCCTTTAGATGTAATAAGAGAGTTAGAAAAAGAAGGTGTAGTTGGAGACGTATCAAATTATTTTATGGCTACAACAGGAACAGGAACAAGTGTAGGTAATGCTAAGAGATTTGGTGAAGAAATTGGTAAAAAATTAATAGATGATAAAGTAGATTGTGTAATTCTAACTTCTACGTGAGGTACTTGTACTCGTTGCGGTGCAACGATGGTAAAAGAAATAGAAAGATACGGTATACCAGTAGTTCATATTTGTACTGTAGTTCCTATTTCTTTAACAATAGGTGCAAATAGAATAGTACCAGCTATTGGAATACCGCATCCTCTTGGAAATCCAGACTTAGATAAAGAAGGAAGTAAAAAAATAAGAAAAGAATTAGTTTTAAGGGCTTTAAAAGCATTGCAAACAGAAGTAAATGATCAAACTGTATTTGAATAAAAACTTTTTAATATTATATAAGAATTTATAAGGGAGATGCTTTGATGAGTATACTGGAAAATAAAAAAGTTATTATTATTGGAGATAGAGATGGTATTCCAGGTCCTGCTATAGAAGAGTGCGTAAAAACAGCTGGAGGAGAAGTTGTCTTTTCTTCAACTGAATGTTTTGTTTGAACAGCTGCTGGAGCAATGGACTTGGAAAATCAAAAAAGAGTAAAGGAATTTGCAGTAGAATTTGGTTGTGGAAATGTTGTGGTTATTTTAGGTGCATCAGAAGGTGAGGCAGCAGGTCTTGCTGCAGAAACAGTTACTGCAGGAGATCCAACATTTGCTGGTCCATTGACAGGAGTCCAGTTAGGACTTCAAGTATATCATGCTTGTGAACCTCAAGTAAAAGAAGAGTTTGATAGCAATGTATATGAAGAGCAAATAGGTATGATGGAAATGGTATTAGATGTTGATGATATAATTAAAGAAATGATCTCAATAAGAGATGAATTTTGTAAATATTAAAATCATATAAATTTGGAAATAAGGGGAGAAGATTAACTATTTTCTCCCTTTATTTTTATGATTAAAATATTTTAATTTTGTAAAGTGAGGATTTCTGCTGATTTAGATATAGCTGAAAGTAACATATTTAATTGAAGGAAATCATACCTGTAAATAGAATATTAGTCATAAAGAAGATAAAAATATGTAAATTTAAGGAGAAAAATCCTAAAAAGGGGTGGAAATCTTGTTAACAAGTTTTTATAAAAAAGCTCTAGATTCATCTTTTGACGGAATTCTAATCACAGATGGAAGTGGTAAAATAATCTATGTAAACTCCCAGTATGAAAAAATTACAGGGTTAGAAAGGAAAGATATTATAGATAAAAATCTATCGGCACTTTTAAAAGATGGAACTATAAATAAAGCCATATCGTTGGATGTTTTGAAGATGGGGAAATCAGTTTCCACTACACATAAATATGTAACAGGTAAATCTGCATTTAGTTCAGCACAACCTATTTTTGATAATGATCACAATATCATAGGTGTTATTAATAATACTAGAAATATTGAAGAGCTATTAAAACTTAAATCGGAAATTAAACAGCACGTTGCCAATCAAGAAAAGGTTAATCAAGAAATGACGAGCTTAAAAAAAATAATTAATAAAAATGAAGAATTTATATTTGAAAGTAAAGCAATGAAAGAAACTGCTATATTGGCTAGTAAAGTTGCGGATTTCGATTCAACAGTTATGATATATGGTGAATCAGGTACAGGTAAGGAAGTACTTAGCAAATATATTCATGGATTAAGTAGAAGAAAAAATGATATTTTTATTAAGGTGAATTGTGCGGCTATACCAAAGGAGTTGTTTGAATCAGAACTTTTTGGATATGAAAAAGGAGCTTTTACAGGAGCATTACCAAATGGAAAAATAGGATTTTTTGAACTTGCAAATGGAGGAACATTATTTTTAGATGAGATAGGAGAACTACAGTTATCTGTACAATCAAAACTATTACGTGCAATTCAAGAAAAAGAAATTACAAGAGTAGGAGGTAAAGAGCGTATAAAGCTTGATATTAGAGTTATTGCAGCTACTAATAGAAACTTGGAGGAAGACGTAAAATCTGGTAATTTCAGAGAGGATCTTTTTTTTAGACTTAATGTTTTTCCAATTACAATACCGCCCCTTAGAGAGAGGGCAGATGACATAATTGTATTTATTAATTTCTTTGTAAAAAAACTTAATAATAAATATAAAGTAAATAAGACTATATCAAAAGAAGCTATGGGTTACCTTATAAAATATAATTATCCAGGAAATGTTAGAGAACTTGAAAATATAGTAGAGTACTTATTTATAGTAAGCGAAAGAAACATAGAAGTAGATTCAATTCCAGGAAAAATTTTATCACAAATAATGATTTCTGAGTATAAAAGTGATGATAAAAAAGAAAAGTTAAATTATCTTTTAAGTTTATATGAAAAAATAATTATTGAAGATACTATTAAAAAATATCATACTTTAGAACAGGCATCAGAGGTATTGGGGATACATTACTCAACGCTATCAAGGAAAATGAATAAATACAATTTAAAATTTACATATTAAAATAAATTTATTAGTGAACTAAAAATAATTTTAAGATAAATATATTCTTTATTTGTAAAAATGCAAAAAACTAATATATTTTGCATTTTTAATAAAGACTGTATATAAGACATGTTTAATAAATTTGAAGGTATATTTTTGCAAAAGTGCAAATACTTTGTTAATTGTTGGATAAGAAATGGCCGTATAACTGAATTTTTAGATGACTTGGTTTTGGCATGAACTTTGCTATATATAAAGGCAAAGGGAAGAGTCCCTTAATAAATAACAAAAATTTTGAAGGGAGATTTAATTATGGCAGAAAATAAAGATTACAAATTTGTTGACCAATATAAATTTGACGAGGAATTATTAAGAAAGGCATTTGCAGAAGCTAGAGAGATTTACAAAGAAAGAGGATTCATGAGAAAAATGGGGTATGGTAAAGCTCCAGCTATAACAACTGTAGATATGGCTAAAGCTTGGATGAGTGAAGGTCATCCATTTACATGTGATCACTCTGAAGAAGTTTGTGCAGAAGCTCTAAAAGTTTTAGAAGCTGGAAGAAAAGCTGGAGTACCTATATTCCATACAACAACTGGATATGTTGGAGAAAGACAATGGGATTTACCAAGATGGGATGAAAAAATACCTATGAGTGCTCTTGATATAAATACTGATTGGCTAGAAATAGATCCTAAATTAAAACCAAGACCTGAAGAACCAGTTATTCATAAAAAATATGCATCTAATTTCTTTGGAACTCATTTAGCTCAAACACTTAACTATTTAGGTGTAGATACTCTTATAGTAATGGGAGCTACTTCTTGTGCATGTGTTAGACATACAGTAATGGATTCGACTGGGTACGGATTTAAAACTATAGTACCAAGAGGAACAGTTGGAGATAGAGTTCCTGGTGTTATAGAGTGGAACTTATTTGATATGGAAGCTAAATTCTGTGATGTTGTTTCTGTTGAAGAAGTTGTCAAGTATTTAGAAGGAATAGATTCAAGTGTTTATAGAACTCCAGAAAGAAAATTGGATAATAAATAATATTCAAATATAAAACGTACTTAAAATTTTATAAAAAGTATTTACTTAATAGAAATAGGGAGCACATCACATCTAGTGCTCCCTATTTTTAAAAGGAGGATATTTATGGGGATAATTATTAAAAATGGTACAATATTGTCTGCTAATGATGAATTTATTGGAGATATACTTATTGAAGGAGAGAAAATTATTCAAATAGGAGTAAATCTATGTGAAGATGGACATGAAATTATAGATGCTACTGGAAAATATGTATTTCCAGGTGGAGTAGATGAACATGTGCATATGGGATCCTTTGCCACACTTTCATTCGAAACGTCTCATGCAGCTTTAGTTGGAGGAACTACTACAATTGTTGATTTTGCACCTCAAATAAAGGGAAAAGGTATAATAGAATCTGTTAAAATACAAGATGAAGAATTTGCAAAAGACAAATCATCATCTGACTATTCATTCCATGGTATGGTTATGGATACTAGTGAAAGTTTACTTGATGAAATACCTAAAATGGTTGATGCGGGAATTACTACCCTTAAGTTTTTTATGGCGTATAAATACACACCTTTTATGGTTCCAGATGACCTTATATTTAAAGGAATGCAACTTGCAAAAAAATATGGAATTACAATAATGGTTCATGCAGAAAATGGAGATATGGTATACACTCTTCAAAATCAATTGATTGCAGAAGGCAAAACTGAGCCTGTATATCATGCATATTCTAGACCTCCTATTGTGGAAGATGAAGCTACACAAAGAGCTATTTATTTAGCAGAACTTGCTGGATGTCCTTTATTTGTTGTTCATGTTTCTTCAAAAGGAGCAATGGAACATATAAAAGCAGCTCATGAAAGAGGTTTGCCTATATATGGTGAGACATGTACTCATTATCTTACATTAAATCAATCTTTCTTAGAAAAACCAAATTTTGAAGGTGCAAAATATGTTTGCTCACCAGCTCTTAGAACAGATGAACATCTAGAGGCAATGTGGGATGGAATAAAAAATAATTATTTATTATCGGTAGGATCAGATCATGCAGCAGTTTCAGGAGGGTTTGAAAAGAAAAAAGATGGACTTAATAATTTTGCTAAAATTCCTAATGGTTGTCCAAGTGTTCAAGATAGATTGGCTATGATTTGGACTCAAGGTGTAGAAAAAGGAAAAATTTCAAGACAAAGATTTGTAGAAATATTCTCAACTACACCGGCTAAAATAGTAGGATTATACCCTCAAAAAGGAGTGATACTTCCAGGTTCAGATGCAGATATAGTAATATATGATCCTTCATATGAAGGTATTATTACACATGCAGATAGTTATGAAGGAACTGATTATGCAGCATTTGAAGGATTTGAAAGAAAAGGTATAGCAGATAAAGTATTTTTACGAGGAAAGATTGTTGCTGAAAGAGGAAAATTTGTTGGCGAAAAAGGTAAAGGACAATATATTAAACCAAAAGCATACGCGCTTTGTTATGACGGATTTGAAAAATAGAAAGTGTTGAAAATTCATATGCTTACTTTTTAAATTATATTAAAGCCCACAGTGTTTTAAAGAATAAAAAGAAACTGTATTCAAAATAAGTTTGAATACAGCTTCTTTAGTTATTAATTATTATAGATACTTTCATCTAAAGCACCTTCTGATTTTGCAACATATACTGATGTTGCAGCATCACCAACCACATTAAGTGAAGTAACTAGCATTTCAACTGGACGGTTGATTGCAAGAATTAATGAATAGGCAAGTATTGCCGCATCATTTTGATATCCCATACTAGTTAATACAGTAAATAATATAATAGCACCAGCACCAGGAGCAGCAGGAGTTCCAACTGAAGCTATTAAGGCTAATAGTGATATTAAAGCTATGTTAACTATAGTTACATCATATCCAGCACTAGAAGCTATAAATATTGCAGCGATTACTTGCATTATAGCAGTACCATTCATATTTATTGTCATTCCTAAAGGTAAAGTGAAAGAGGCAATGTCTTTAGATACACCTAATTCCTCAGTTACAGTTTTTGTATTTAAAGGTAAAGTAGCTGCAGATGATGATGTTGAAAATCCAAATAAAGCTACTTTAGATATTTTCTTTACAAATATTATAGGATTTAATCTTGTTGATAACATTATAAATAATCCATAACCAACAGTTAAGAATATTAATAATGCAATAGTAGTAGTTAAAACATATACAAGAGCTGGTTTTAAGTGATCAATACCGTATATTGCAAAAGTTCTTGTAATAAGTACAAAAATTGCAACCGGTCCAAATTTAGTTATTACAAAAGTTAAGAAAGTAGTTATTATCTTATTAATATCTTGTAATAATTTTTTTAATACTTGGATTTCATTGCCTAAAGTATTGATGCATAGACCACAAACTGCTGCTAAAAACACAACAGATAAAACTCTTCCATTATCAGTAAATACATTTGTAATGTTATTAGGTATTGCTTGAACAAATACAAGTAATGGGTTACTTCCAGTAGTACCTTCACTAGAAGCTATGTTAGTTATATTTACATTAAATAATCCTAATTTATGAGCTACAAGTCCAAATATGCCGGCAAGAATTAATGCAAATAATGAAGTTATTAAAAAACCTAATATTGTTTTATATGAAATACGACCTAACTTTCTAGTATCGCTAATATGACATATAGCAAGAGTTATAGATGTAAACACCATAGGTATAATAACTAACTGTAATGAATTTATAAATAGTTGTCCTATTATATAAAACAGTCCTACAGAATTGGCTCCATCTGGCGAACTTATATCTTGGAATAATAAATTATTAATTATAGTCCAAGTATTTGCATTTCCATTTGAAATTAAATTTTCTCTTAAAAAGATAAATAATGTTCCTAAAGTTAATCCTAATATTAAAGAGATAACCATTTTAATAGCTAAATTATTAGCATTATTTTTTGTTGTTTTTATGTTCATAGTATCCTCCAAGTTTTTAGTTTAGGACACCAAAAAACTTAATATCAAAAAACATTAAGGCAAAATACTGTAATAATATATAAGTACATTTCCTTATTAGTCTCACGGGACTATCTTAAAGGTATCCTATTGATTCAATATAATAATTTATAAAGAAAATATTGTCAATATTTGTAGTAAAAATAATTTTTATACGAGTAGAAAAGTACTATTCAATTATAAAATTGAATATGCTTAAGTTAATGTCTATGTTAATATTTCTAATAATAGGAGGAGTGTGTATTATTAAATTAAATAAAAGGTTGTTATTAAATGATTTTTACTTGTTTTTCTATGGGGCTTTAATTGTTGCAAAATCTATACTCATAGACAGGATTCAAGTAGTAATATTTGAGCAATTGTTTTTGATTTAGTTACCCATAGTTTGAATTTTGTATATAGAGTAGATAAATAAGTTAGCTTATTTTCTAAAGAAGTTAATAGTTAAGGATTAACAATATAAAGAATAAATGTAATTTAGGAAAAGGTATTGAAAAATATTGTCGAAATCTGTATAATTAATAAAAAATAAAGAAAAATATTCGTATATAATGGTAATATGGTCCATAAGTTTCTACGAACTCACCGTAAATGAGATCACTATGAATAGTTACAGAATCTTAAGGATTAAATTCTATAAAGATATATGTTCTATTCATTAGAATGTATATCTTTTTTTTAGGTCGCTGGCGACATGTAGATCAGAGAAAACGAAATTTTTTAGTAATGTTAATATATCTTTAGGAGGAAATATGGAAGCACAAAGACAGCATGAAATGGAAAGAGGAGAAAACAGTTCGACATCAATTTTAGATAAAATATTTAAATATAGCGAACGTGGTTCAAACATAAAAACAGAAGTAATCGGTGGTATTACAACATTTTTAACAATGGCATATATTGTATTTGTTAACCCAGCCATATTAGCAGATGCGGGGATGGACAAAGCAGCACTTATAACAGTTACTATTTTAGCTACTGCCATTGGTACGTTAATATTCGCATTTTTAGGAAATGCACCTTTCGCACTTGCACCAGGTATGGGGCTAAATGCATTCTTTACTTATTCTTTAGTTTTAGGTCAAGGTGTATCTTGGCAACAAGCTTTAGGTGTGGTATTCATCTCGGGAATGATTTTCTTTATTTTAGCAGTAACAGGAGTTCGTAAATATATAGCAGAGGCAATACCTAAGGAACTTAGTATAGCTTCAGCAGCAGGGATAGGTTTATTTCTATCATTTGTAGGATTAAAAAGTATGGGTGTAATAGTTGCTGACCAATCAACACTTGTAGCTTTAGGAGAATTTACACCAACAGTTTTAATATCTTTACTTGGGCTTGCTTTAATGTTCGTATTTGAAGTAAAAAAAGTAAGGGGTGGTATTTTAATAAGTATAGTAATAACAACAATTATATCAATAGTTACAGGATATGTTGAATTACCAACTGCAATTATATCAGCTCCACCAAGTATAGAGCCAGTAGCATTTAAATTAGATATATTAGGAGCGCTTAAGTTCGCCTTAATAGGGCCAATATTCTCATTTATGTTCATAGATATGTTTGACTCATTAGCATTTTTAATAAGTTGTTGTAAACAAATGGGACTTGAAGATAAAGACGGAAATATAAACGGTCTGTCTAGAATGTTATATGCGGATGTTACTTCGACATTAATAGGTTCATTGCTTGGAACAAGTACAGTTACTACATTTGGAGAATCGGCAGCAGGTATAGCAGCAGGAGCAAGGACAGGACTTGCATCAGTAGTTACTGCCATATTATTTTTAGTAACATTATTATTTACTCCACTTTTAGGAGCTGTTCCTTCATACGCAGCAGCACCAGCATTAGTAATGGTAGGGGTATTTATGTTTACAAGTATAAAACAAGTAAACTTTGATGATAGTAAAATAGCTGTATCAGCATTTATAACAATATTATTAATGCCTTTGACTTACAGCATATCTATAGGTTTATGTTTTGGATTTATTTCTTATATATTAATGCATGTTGTTTCAAAAGAGGCTCATAAAGTAAGTTTAACACTTTGGATAATAGGAATTTTATCAGTAATAAATTTGGCACTTAATTAGAATGTTTAAGGGAGATATAAAATGAAACAATTATTTATAAAAAATTGCTTTTTAATAACAATGAATGAAGAAAGAGAAGTATATGAAAATGGTAGTATACTTATAGAAGAGAACATAATAAAAGCTGTAGGTCATGTGGATGAAAGTTTAATAAATGAAGGTGCTGAAATTTACGATGCAAAGGGCAAAATATTAATGCCAGGTTTCGTAAATACTCATGTGCATTTATCTCAACAATTAGGTAGAGGTATAGCAGATGATGTAAATCTTCTTACATGGCTAAGAGATAGAGTTTGGCCTTATGAAAGCAGTTTTAATTATGAGGATTCACTAATTTCATCTATAGCATGTTGTATAGAGTTAATAAAATCTGGTGTTACTACATTCTTAGAATCAGGCGGTCAATATGTTGATGCTATGGTAGAAGCAGTAGATAAAACAGGTATTAGAGCTTGCCTTGCAAAATCAGTAATGGACAATGGTGAAGGATTACCAGAAGCTTGGAATAAAACTTGTGAAGAAGAGCTAAATACTCAAATAGAGCTATTTGAAAAATATAATAATTCTTGTGATGAAAGAGTTAAAATATGGTTTGGTTTAAGAACAATATTTAATAACTCTGATGAATTAATAGTAAAAACAAAAAAATTAGCAGATAAATATAACACTGGGATTCACATGCATATAGCAGAAATTGCAGATGAAATAGATTTTGCTAAAACTAGAAAAGGGTTTGGAACAGTTGAACATTTAAATGAATTAGGTGTTTTAGGACCAAATTTATTAGCAGTACACACAGTGTGGTTAAATAATAGAGAATTAGATTTATTCAGATTAAATAATGTTAAAGTTTCTCATAATCCAGCAGCAGCTATGAAAGTTGTTCTTGGATTTGCATCTATACCAGAGATGTTATATAAGGGTATACCAGTATCAATAGGTACAGATGGTGCTCCTTCAAATAATAGAATGGATATGATGAGAGATATGTACTTAACTTCTTTAATTCATAAGGGAAGAACTTTAAATCCAGAAGTAGTATATGCAGAACAAATATTAGAAATGGCTACTTTAAATGGAGCAAAGTGTGCACTTATGGAAAATGTAATAGGAAGCTTAGAAGTAGGGAAGAAAGCTGATATGATAATCTTAAATGGAAATGATATTCACTCATTACCAATGCACAATCCAATAGGAAATATAGTGTATTCGATGAGTAGTCAAAATGTTGAATCAACTATATGTGATGGGAAATGGTTAATGAAAGAAAGAGAAATAGTTGTTTTAAATGAAGCAGAACTATTAGAAAAAGTTAAATTACAAGCAGAAAAGATTAGAGAAAAAGCTGGGATAAAATTAGAGTCTAAGTTTAAAATAGTTAAATAAATATACTTTACAAAAGCGTATGTAGATTTTATATCACATACGCTTTTACATATAGATTTATATTTGAAAATTTTACTATAAATAATGAGAGAAAAATGTTTTACAAATTTCGACAACTATGATAAATTATATATAATAAAAAAATCATATAGTACCTTTAATTCAGTTCAGAGAAACTGGCAAGGTTTTCGGAAGAAAATTATAAAAGATAGTAACTTAGTATAACTATATCTGCATTTAACTATCGGTAGTTAGATATAAACAGATAAATTATTACGATTCGAAGCTCCTTGCAATTGCAGGGAGTTTTTCTTTTTAGGTACTAAAAAGAAAGGTAGATAAATATGAACAACAAACAACAACATCAAGATCACGACTATTCATTAGAGGCGATACCACAAGTAGCAAAGAAAGGATTCTTATCGATGTTAGTGGTAATGCTAGGATTTGCATTCTTTTCTGCGAGTATGTTGGCAGGAGGAAATATAGGAACAAGTCTTAATATGGGAGACTTTATAAAGGCGGTAATATTCGGAAATATTTTATTATGTATTTACACAGGGCTTTTAGCTTATATAGCAGGTGATACAGGACTTTCAACTCACTTACTTGCAAGATACTCATTTGGAGAAAAGGGTTCATACCTTTTATCATTCTTAGTTTCAGTAACACAAGTAGGTTGGTTTGGAGTAGGTGTTGCAATGTTTGCAATACCAGTTTCTAAAGTAACAGGAATAAACTTATGGACATTAATAATAGTTTCAGGATTATTTATGACAGCAACAGCATACTTTGGAATGAAGTCACTTACAATATTAAGTATGATAGCAGTACCTGCAATAGCTATACTTGGAAGTGTATCAGCAGGAAAAGCAATAACAGATGTAGGTGGAATAGCAGGATTATTATCTATAGAGCCAACAGGAAGTATGACAATGAGTGCTGCTTTGGCAGCAGTTGTAGGTACATTTATAAGTGGTGGTACTTTAACACCAGATTTTACAAGATTCTCAAAGGATAGAAAGACAGCGGTATCAACTACTGTAATAGCTTTTTTAATAGGAAATTCATTAATGTTAGCTTTTGGAGCTATAGGAGCTATGGCAACTGGACAAGCTGATATATCAGAAGTTATGTTTGCACAAGGTTTAATAATACCAGCAATAATAATATTAGGACTTAATATATGGACAACAAATGATAATGCATTATACGGTTCAGGACTTGGGTTTGCAAATATAACTAAGCAACCTAAGAGTAGAATGGTTATAATAAACGGTATAGTTGGAACGCTTTTAGCAATGATTCTTTATAATAACTTTATGGCTTGGTTAAACATGTTAAACTCATTTATACCAGCGACAGGAGCAGTTTTAATAGCGGATTACTTCATAATAAACAAAGGAAAATATACTGACTTTAAAACAACTAAATTTAAATCAGTAAATATAAATGCAATAATAGCTTGGGTAGCAGGTGTAATAGGAGCTTATACAATTCCTGGAATAACTCCAGTAAACTCAGTATTAACGGCAATAATAACTTATGTAGTATTAACAAAAATAACAGTGAAAAAAGAAGTAAAATTAGAAGTTGAGGAAAAAATAGCAGCATAATATAAACTTAGCGAGGTAGTAATATCATAGCAAGTATCTTAGGAGGATAAACAGATGTTAATAAAAAGAGCAAAATTAAGAAATAATGACAACTTAGTAGATATACTAATAGAAAACGGTGTAATAACTAAAATAGAAGAAAATATAGAAGTAGCAGGTGAAGAAATCATAGATGCTAATGGATTTTTAGTAGTACCACCATTTATAGAACCACATATTCACCTAGATACAACTTTAACAGCAGGAGAGCCTAAGTGGAACGAGAGTGGAACTTTATTTGAAGGAATTGAGCGTTGGTCAGAAAGAAAAGAATTCTTAAGTATAAAAGATGTAAAAACTAGAGCAAGAAAAGCTATATCTTGGCAAGTGGCAAACGGAATTCAATTTATAAGAACTCACGTAGATACCACAGATCCACAGCTTACTGCAATGAAAGCTATGATAGAACTTAGAGAAGAATTAAAAGATTATGTAACTTTACAAATAGTTGCCTTCCCTCAAGAAGGAATACTTTCATACCCTAATGGATTAGAATTATTAGAAGAATCATTAAAGCTTGGAGCCGATGTAATAGGTGCTATACCTCACTTTGAATTTACAAGAGAATACGGAGTAGAAAGTATAAATAAAATGATGGAACTTGCTAAAAAATATGATGTATTAGTAGATGTTCACTGTGATGAAATAGATGATGAGCAATCAAGATTTATAGAAGTTCTAGCAACTAGAGCTTATGAATACAACATGGGGCATAAGGTAACTGCAAGTCATACAACTGCAATGCATTCATACAATGGGGCATACACATATAAATTATTTAGACTACTAAAAATGAGCGGAATAAACTTCGTTGCTAATCCTCTTGTAAATATACATCTTCAAGGAAGGTTTGATACTTATCCAAAGAGAAGAGGTATCACAAGGGTTAAGGAAATGGTCGAAGCAGGGATTAATGTATGTTTTGGTCACGATGATATAATGGATCCATGGAACCCACTAGGAACAGGAAATATGTTACAAGTCCTTCATATGGGACTTCATGTATGTCAAATGATGGGGTATAGTGAGATAAATGAATCAATAGATTTAATAACTAACAACTCTGCAAGAACTTTAAATATAAGTGATAAATACGGTATAGAGGTTGGAAAGCCAGGTAATATGATTATACTTCCAGCAGAAAGTGAGTATGATGCTATAAGAAGGCAAGTAAAAGTTTATTATTCAATTAGAGAGGGAAGAGTTATAGCTAATACAACGTTAAGTGAAACTACTGTTGATTTTGGAAGTAGACAAATAATTGACTTTAAAAGATAATTTAAAAGCATATTGATGTAATCATCAATGTGCTTTTTTAGTATAAGCTTAATTAATATTAGTATAAATATAAAAGGTGTAGTATGAAATAAAATATTTTATTTCATACTACACCTTTTTAAAAGTCTAAATTATTTACTACAGATTTTTGCAGAAAGATTAGTGCATGTGATTTTTAGTAAGAAAATCTTATTTAAAGCTTCATTTTTAAAGTCATTCTTATCCTTAGAAGTATAATGTTCCATTATTTTATTTAGACCATGGATTTTGTCATAAATATTATGTATAAACTCAACTTTACCTGGAGACATTATGCTAAAGTATTCAAGTCCAAATTCACAAGGAGTATTACCTGCAATAACATCTTTTTCATTATCAATTTCAATAAATACATTTGGATTTTCATCTAAAATATCAAGTTTTTTACCTTTATTAGTACAATGGCAATAAAGAATAAGTTCCCCATCCTTAAACTCATAGCCATAATTTAAAGGAACTAAATAAGGTACATCATCTTTACACATGGCAACTCTGACAACTTGACATTTAGAGATAATATTTTTGATTACATCGATATCTTTGACCGCCTTATCATTTCTTCTCAAAATCCCATCCCCTTAAAATATAATTTACTAATGTAATAATTATAGCACTATTAAATGTAAAAAAATGTATTTGAAAAATATACAGAATATTAAAAAATTTTGTTATTTATATAGTAAAAATAAAAAGTCAATAAAGGAATACATCCATCATTGACTTAATTATTTTATATTAATTTTTAAACGTTAAATCTCCAGTTAACTACGTCACCATCTTGCATTACGTATTCTTTACCTTCAAGTCTAACTTTACCTTTTTCTCTAGCATTAGCTATAGAACCACATTCAACTAAATCTTTATAGTTTACTATTTCACCTCTTATGAATCCTTTTTCCATATCAGAGTGGATTTTACCGGCTGCTTGTGGAGCTTTAGTTCCTATTGTTATAGTCCAAGCTCTAACTTCTTGAACACCAGCAGTTAAGTAAGACATAAGTCCAAGCAGAGAGTAAGAAGATTTTATTAATTTATCAAGACCAGATTGCTCAAGTCCTAATGATTCTAAGAATTCTTTCTTTTCTTCTTCTGATTCTAATTCTGCTATTTCTGATTCTATTTGAGCACAAACAACAACAACTTCAGCATTTTCTTCAGCAGCAAATTCTCTAACTTTGTTAACATATTCGTTGTTTTCGCCTTCATCAGCTAAATCATCTTCACAAACATTTGTAGCATATATTACTGGCTTAGAAGTTAATAAATTTAAAGTTTCAACAAATTCTCTTTGATCATCAGTTAAGTCCATAGTTCTAACTGATTTATTTTCTTCAAGAACTGATAATATTTCTTTTAAGAATTCTACTTCAGCAGCGATAGACTTATCAGCTTTAGCAGCTTTACTACTTTTTAAGATTCTTCTTTCTAATATTTCTATATCAGAGAATATTAATTCTAAGTTTATAGTTTCTATATCTCTAAGTGGGTCAACACTTCCATCCACGTGAACAACGTTTGGATCATCGAAACATCTAACAACATGAACTATAGCATCAACTTCTCTTATGTGAGATAAGAATTTGTTTCCTAAACCTTCACCCTTTGAAGCTCCTCTAACAAGACCTGCTATATCACAGAATTCTATTGCTGTTGGGACAACTTTTTTACAATCGTACATTTCTCTAAGTACTTCTAATCTTTCATCTGGAACAGAAACAACACCTACGTTTGGTTCTATTGTACAGAAAGGGTAGTTAGCAGATTCAGCTCCTGCTTGAGTTATAGCATTAAATAGTGTACTTTTACCAACGTTTGGTAATCCAACTATACCTAATTTCATATTAATAATCTTCCTTTCTTATATGAATTTACATATTTGTCAATTTTATTTATACATAAATTGTAAACACATCTTAATATTTTCTAGACATACATATTGATTATACATCATAATCTTAATATGTGTAAACACGTTTGAATTAAGTTATTATTTGTAAAATACATTATTTTTGTAAGAATTTATATTATTAATGGGATTTTAACTTAGATTTTAGCATATCCTAATAAAAAATGTTCAAATAAAATAAAAATAAGTATTTTAGAAAATAATAAAAGATATATAATTAAGTAAAAGGAAAAATTTTGAATATATAAATCATTTATTGTATATACAAGTTAGTACTCATAATAGGAGGTAAAAATGAAAAAAAATAAAACAATAAACTTAGGTAAAGGCATTAATCTGACTTTAATACCAGAAGAAAAATTCAAAACAAACTTAGTAAGTATTTATATCCAAAGATTATTAGATAAAGAAGAAGTAACAATGAATGCTATACTTCCTTCTATAATAAAAAGTGGGAGTGAAAAATACCCAAGTGCTAGAGAAATGTCTAAGCATCAAGATGATTTATATGGAGTTTCTATAGGTGCTGATAGTAGTAAAAGAGGTGAAACACAAGTCATTACTTTTAAAATTATTAGTACTGATGAGAAATATTTAGATGAAAAGATATTTAAACCAGTGGTTGAATTTTTAGATGAAGTAGTTAATCATCCCTTAGTTATAAATGGCGGATTTAAAGAAGAATATGTAAAAATTGAAAAAGAAAATTTAAAAAATAGAATAGAGTCTATTATAAATGATAAAGGAAGATATTCTATTGAGCGTGCTCGTGAAGAAATGTTTAAAGACGAAAGATATGGAATTAGTGATTTAGGCTATTTAGAAGATATCGATAAAATAACAGCAAAAGGTCTTTATGAACATTATATGGAAATTATGAAAACTTCTCCTATAGACATAGTTGTAGAAGGTAATTTTGATGAAGAAGAAATAGTAAAGATAATATCTGACGGATTTAACTTTCATAGAGAAAATATAATAGAAATACCTAGAGCAGATTTCAATAAAAGGGTGGAAGAAGTCAAAGTAATAAAAGAAGATATGGATATAACTCAAGGGAAACTTGTTATGGGATTTAGATGTAACATTGACTATAAAGATGAACATAAATATTATTCTTTATTTGTAGGATCTAATGTGCTTGGTGGAGGTCCTCATTCAAAGTTATTTGTAAATGTTAGAGAGAAAGAAAGTTTATGTTATTATATTTATTCTTCACTGGAAAAATATAAGACATCAATGTTTATAGCTTCTGGAATAGAAAATGCGAACTATGATAAAACAGTTAAGCTAATTAAAGAACAATTAGAATACTTAAAAGAAGGACAAATTTCAGAAGAAGAATTATTAAATAGCAAGAGCGCCTTAATAAGTTCATTAAAAACAATAAAGGATTCAATAGGAGGAGCATCTGATTTTTACTTCTCGCAAAGTATGGGTCAAACAAATGCAACTGTGGAAAAGATTATAGAGAGAATAGATAAAATTACAGTAGAAGATATAGTTGATGCATTTAAAAATATTCAATTAGATACTATATACTTTTTAAGTAATAACAAGGAGGCATAATAATGGAAAAAATAGTTAATGAATTATTAAAAGAAGAATTATATTATGAAAAATTAGAAAATGGTTTAGATGTTTATTTTATGCCTAAAAAAGGATTTACTAAAAAATATGCTGTCCTTGCAACTAATTACGGATCAAATGATTTAGAATTTATACCTATAAATGAAAAAGAAAAGATGATAGTGAATGCAGGTATTGCACACTTCTTAGAACATAAAATGTTTGAACAACCAGATGGTGGAAATGCATTTGATAAGTTTTCGAAGTATGGAGCTAATGCCAATGCTTTTACAAACTTTACTATGACAGCTTATTTATTTTCTGCCACAGAATATTTTTATGAATGTTTAGAACATCTGATAGATTATGTTCAAACACCATATTTTACAGATGAAAACGTAGAAAAAGAAAAGGGAATAATAGAACAAGAAATAAAAATGTATAATGATGACCCAGAGTGGAATGTATTCTTTAATGCATTAAAAGCAATGTATATAAATCATCCAACAAAAATAGATATTGCAGGTACTGTAGATAGTATTTATAAAATAACTAAAGAAGAGTTATATAAATGCTACAATACATTTTATAACCCAGGAAATATGATTTTATTTGTTGTAGGTGATTTAAATGAAGAAGAAGTATTTAATCATGTAAGAAAAGCTAATCATAAAGATATACAAAAACTTCAAGAAGAAATTGTAAGATTTTATCCAGAAGAACCTAATGAAGTAAAACAAAAAGAAATAGTAGAAAAATTTCCTATATCGATGCCAATGTTCTCTATTTGCTTCAAAGATGATAAAGTAGGAATAAAAGGTAAGGAATTGTTAAGATATGAAGTAATGACAGATATTCTTACTGATATGTTATTTAAAAAAGGTAGTGCCATATACGAAGACTTATATATGCAAGGACTTATAACTCCAAGTTTTGGTGCAGGATTCTCTTCACAAATAGACTATTCATATACATCTATAGGTGGTGAATCAAAAGATCCTCACAAGGTAAAAGAAATTATTATGTCTTATATTGAAAAATTCAAATGTGAAGGTCTAGATAAAGAAGGGTTTGAAAGAACAAAGAAAAAACACATAGGTAACTTTATAAAATATTTCGACTCAGTTACTTTTATAGCTAATAATTTTATAACTTATAAATTTAAAGGCATAAATTTGCTTGATTACGTAGAAGTCATGAAAGAAATTACATTTGAAGAGGTTACTGAAAGATTAAATAATCACTTTAAAGAAGAAAATTGTGTAATATCTATTGCAGAGCCTAGATAATAATTATATAAAAATGAAAATGTAATAAAATAAAGGATAATTGTAGGGTTTTAATTAAAAAGGTAATTTTAGTTAAAAATACACTTTAATTATCCTTTTTTTAGTTGTAAAATATTTATTAATTCATTATAATTAAGGCATTCTATTTTTTTATTAAGAAGAAACTGATATAATAAAGAATGAAAAATATAATTATTTAGGGTATAAGGAGGCTATGTTTTATGATTGATATACATTGCCATATTTTGCCTGAGGTAGATGATGGTTCACGAAGCTTGAATGAGTCGATAGAAATGGCACTAATAGCTAGGGAACAAGGTATAAAAAAGATTGTTAATACATCGCATTATCATCCAGATTTCAGGTATAAAAAAGGCGAAGAATTATTAAAAGAGCTAAAAGACTTTAATAATGTTTTAAAAGAAAATATGATAGATATTGAAGTATTAATTGGGAATGAAATTTACTATACTAAAGATTTAATAAAGCAAATTGACGAATTAGATTTTTACACTTTAAATAATAGTAGATACATACTAATAGAGCTTCCTCCTACAAATTTTCCAAGTGATTTATGTAATATAGTGTATGAATTAAAAGAAAAAAACTATATACCAGTTTTTGCACATGTGGAAAGATATATAGAAGTTCAAGAAAATCCGGATTTAATATATGATGTTATTAATGCTGGAGCTATAATACAAATAAATTCTCATAGTATTTTAGGTAAAAGTGGAAAAGAATTGCAAAGAACTTGTGATACATTAATAAATAGAAATATGGTTCATGTAGTTGGAACAGATGCTCATCGTAGCAAAAGAAGAACACCTATATTTTTAGATGCTTATAAATATGTATGTGAGAAATATTCAAAAGAAATTGCGGATAACTTATTTGTTAAAAATAATAATGCGATAATAAATAATGAGGATTTAAATATATCAAAACCTTATAAAGAAGAAGTAAGGAAAAAAGGATTTTTTAAAAGATTATTTAAACTATAAGAGGTGAAATAATGGATAGAGTGGCATTTACGATATTCGGATTAGATATAATGTGGTACGGCGTATTAATGGCATTGGCTATGATACTATGTGTGTTTATAGCATTAAAAGAAGGAAAAAGAGTAAAAATAAGTGAAGATGATTTATTAAATTTAGCCATAATTGCTATACCATGTGGACTTTTAGGTGCAAGGCTTTATTATGTTATTTTTAATTGGTCTTGGTATTCAAACCACTTATCTGAAATATTAAATTTCAGGGGTGGAGGAATGGCAATACATGGGGCTTTAATAGGTGGTATATTAGCAGGTTTTATATATACTAAGATTAAAAAGATTAATTTCTTCAAAATGGCTGATACTGTAATGATTGGTATTCCATTAGGTCAAGCTATAGGAAGATGGGGAAATTATATAAATGGAGAAGCTCATGGAGGTCCAACAAGTTTACCATGGGGAATAATTGTGGATGGAATAAAAGTTCATCCAACATTTTTATATGAATCTATCTGGGATTTAGGTATATTCATATTCTTATGGTGTTTTAGAAAAAAGAAAAAATATGAAGGTCAATTGGCTATAACTTATTTAATATTATATTCTATAGGAAGATTTTTCATAGAAGGACTTAGAACAGATTCTCTTATGATTGGTCAACTTAGAATGGCTCAAGTAATAAGTTTAGTAACAATTATAGTTTGTTTGATTTTACATAAAATATTATCAAAGAAGAAAAATAGAGGCTAACTAGTAACTCTTAAGGAGAAGAAAAAATGGAATTTAATCATGTGTCAGTACTACTAGATGAATGTATTGAAAATTTAGACATAAAAGAAGATGGAGTATATGTTGACTGTACCATGGGTGGTGCAGGTCATTCAAAAGAAATAGTAAAGAGATTATCTGATAAAGGATTATTTATAGGATTTGATCAAGATAAAAATGCCATAGCTACGGCAAAAGAAAGATTAGCTGAGTACTCAGATAGAGTAAGATTTGTACACAGTAATTTTGAAAATCTCAAATCAGAGCTGGAAAAAATAGGTGTTTACAAAATAGATGGAGTACTTGCTGATTTAGGTGTATCTTCTCATCAACTTGATGAAGCTGATAGAGGATTTTCTTATATGCATGATGCACCATTAGATATGAGAATGGACGTTAGAAAAGATTTTTCTGCTTATGACGTGGTAAACACTTATAGTGAAGAACAATTAGCTAAGATAATCAAAGATTATGGTGAAGATAATTGGGCAAAAAGAATTGCAAAATTCATAGTAGAAGAAAGAGAAGCGAATGGTCCAATTGAAAAAACTGGTGAGCTTGTTGATGTTATCAAAAAAGCAATACCTAAAAAAGCTAGAATAGATGGACCACACCCTGCGAAGAGAACATTTCAAGCTATAAGAATAGAAGTAAACAATGAGCTTGGTGTAATAAATAAAATGATAGAGGATGCTGTATCTATGATGAATAAGGGAGGAAGAGTTTGTATAATAACTTTCCATTCTTTAGAAGATAGAATAGTTAAAAATGAATTCAAAGACTTAGCTTTAAGTTGTGTATGTCCACCAGAGCTTCCAATTTGTCAATGTAATAAAAAGTCAGAAGTTAAGATTATAACAAGAAAACCAATACTTCCTAGTGATGAAGAAATTGAAAGAAATCCAAGAGCTAGAAGTGCAAAACTTAGAGTAGCTCAAAAAAAATAATTTTTTTATTGCAAGATAATAAAAACATGTATACAATTAACTTATTAAATTAATAGTAAAAAATCTTATCAAGAGTGATGGAGGGAATAGGCCCAAAGAAGTCCAGCAACCTATATTAGATAGGTGCTAAATCCTACTTATGGAAACATAAGAAAGATAAGAGATAAATCTTAGATTATTAAGACTCTTTTATCTTTAAGATAAAAGAGTCTTTTTTATATTATGAGATATAACTTGTAAGGTTTTTTATATATTGTTTAATATTATTTATATTAAATAACAAGGGGGATACAAATAATGAGTGAAAGAAAGTTAGGCTTTGCAACATTACAAATTCATGGGGGACAACAACCAGATTCATCTACGGGAGCTAGAGCAGTTCCAATTTATCAAACAACATCATATTGCTTTGAAAGTGTGGCTCATGGTGCAGATTTATTTGCTTTAAAAACAGATGGACATATTTACTCAAGAATATCAAATCCAACTGTGGCTGTATTTGAGGAAAGAATGGCACTACTTGAAGGTGGAGTAGGAGCTGTGGCTTTTTCTTCAGGAATGGGGGCAATAAATGCAGCTATATTAAATATACTTCAAGCTGGTGATGAAATAGTTGCTGCACCAACAATTTATGGTGGAACATTTAATTTATTATCAAATATGTTACCTAAACTAGGGATAACAACTCATTTTGTAAATCCTGATGATCCAGAAAGTTTTAGAGATGCTATAAATGATAAAACAAGACTTGTTTATGCAGAAACTATAGGAAATCCAGGAATAAATATTATTGATATAGAAAAAATTGCAGAGATAGCTCATGAAGCTAAAATTCCATTTATGTTAGATAATACTTTTGGAACACCTTATTTAGTAAAAGTATTTGATTATGGGGTAGACATAGTTGTTCATTCAGCTACAAAATTTATAGGTGGACATGGAACAACTTTAGGTGGAGTAGTAGTTGATAGTGGTAACTTTGATTGGATAGAAAGTGGAAAATTCCCATGCTTAACAGAACCAGACTTATCTTATAATGGATTAAATTATGCTAAGGATTGCGGAAAGTCAGCTTATGCTACAAAGTTATTGGCTCAATACTTAAGAGATACAGGAGCATCTCTAAGTGCACAAAGTGCATTCCAATTATTAATAGGACTTGAGACTTTATCTTTGAGGGTGGAAAGACATGTGGAAAATACTAAGAAAATTACAGAATTTTTAAATAATCACCCTAAAGTTGCTTGGGTAAACTATCCAGGTTTAAAAGGAAATAAATATTATGACTTAGGTCAAAAATATTTACCTAAGGGACCAGGGTCTATATTTACTTTTGGAATAAAAGGAGGATTGGAAGCAGGAATTAAATTTATAGAATCCCTTCAAATATTCTCTCACCTTGCTAATGTTGCAGATGCTAAATCACTGGTAATTCATCCAGCTAGTACAACTCATGCTCAATTAAATGAAAAAGAACAAGAATTGGCAGAAGTTACTCCAGATATGATAAGAGTTTCTGTGGGAATAGAAGATATAGATGATTTAATTTGGGATTTAAATCAAGCTTTAGAAAAAGCATCATTATAGAACTAAGAAAAAGGAAGGTGATAACATTCATCTTCTTTTTTATATTAAAGGGATTGAAACTTATGTATACAAAGTGAATATCTGCTATAATTGTTATTGGTAAAAATTTCAAGGAGGGTATACTATGGAAGTTACTTCAAAAGCAAATGGATATTTATTCTCTGATAAAAGTTTATATAAACTTATTTTTCCTTTAATAATAGAGCAATTTTTACTAGTGACAGTAGGTTTAGTTGATTCTATTATGATTGCAAGTATAGGGGAATCAGCTGTATCAGCAGTATCATTAGTAGATAGTATAAATATTCTTATAATGAATATTTTTACAGCTCTTGCAACAGGGGGAGCTGTTGTAGCAGGCCAATATTTGGGCCAAAAGAAAGAAGATAAAGCATGTAAAAGTGCAGATCAACTTATCCTTTTTCTATTTTTAAGCTCGATTACTGTCATGATAATTGGATATTTAAGCAAATATTTTATTCTTAATATAGTTTTTGGACACATAGAAAAAGATGTTATGAGCTATTCTAATACTTATTTAACTATAGTATTTATGTCAATTCCTTTTATAGCAATATATAATGGTGGGGCAGCACTATTTAGAGCTATGGGAAATTCAAAAATCACCATGAAAATATCAATTATGATGAACTTAATAAACTTTATAGGGAATTATTTTCTAATATATATTTTTAAGATAGGAATTGCAGGTGCAGCTATACCAACAGTTTTTTCTAGAGTTGTGGCTGCTGTAGTGATTTTTGTCTTAATAAGAAATGAAAATTTACAAATTCATTTATCTAAAAAAATATGTAAGAAGTTTGATAGAACATTAATTAGAAAAATACTTTATATAGGTGTTCCTAACAGTTTGGAAAATGGTATGTTTCAACTTGGAAAAATTATTGTGCTAAATTTGATTTCAACTTTTGGAACAGCAGCTATTGCAGCCAATGCTGTGGCAAATTCAGTTGGACTTTTTCAAATAATACCGGGTATGGCGATTAGTCAAGCAACCCTTTCTGTAACATCCCAATGCATAGGAGCAGGAGATTATAATCAAACAAAATATTATACAAGAAAATTAGTTAAAATATGTACCTTAAGCATATTATTAGCGGTTATAATTACCTTTATAAGTATGCCATTAATTTTAAAAGCATATAATTTATCTGATTATACAGCAAGGGTTTCAAGGAATATTATTTTTTATCATGGAAGCTTATCAATTATTATTTGGACTGTTTCTTTTGTACTTCCAAACACTCTTCGTGCAGCAAATGATGTTAAATTTTGTATGATAGTTGCTACTTTATCTATGTGGATTTTTAGAATTGGTTTCAGTTATATATTGGGAAGATATATGAATATGGGAGTTTTTGGTGTATGGGTAGCTATGAGTATTGACTGGATATTTAGAGCAATATTTTTTATTACTAGATATAAGGGAAGTAAGTGGAAATTGCATGAAATATAAAAAGCTCATTTTTAATGAGCTTTTTATATTGTTTGAATAGATTTAAAAGGAACTTCGTTATCATTTATTTTTAAAAGAATGGTATCAAAAAATATATTTTTATCGCTTGAAGAAGTAGTATTTTTTTCTCTTATAACATAAAGCTTATTGCTATCTTCTGAAGATGTTGAAGTATTACAACTTATTATTAGAGTTTTATTATCAAGTGTTGAATCTATATCTACATATTCATTTTTGAGACCTTTGAAAAAAATATATTTATTACTATCTGTTATTATTTGATAAACACCTTCTTCTAAACTTTCATCATGTATTACATCCAATATTTTTTTATTATTTAGTGAACTTATATCTACAGAATACAGGGAAACAGGGTTGTCTTCATTTGAATTTTTATTGCAACCATAAAAAATAATAGTAGTAGATATTAATATAATCAATAACAATGCCTTTCTCATATATACCTCCTTTTATTGAAACATAAAAATATTTTTTTATTGTAAAAGTACACCTATAAGCAAGCAGTTTTCATCGATATTAAATGTGGAAGTATGTATGGGAGAATTAATAGTATCATTAGCACATCCTATATTGAAAAAAGCACCCTTTGTTTTTTGTAAAAAATACGCAAAATCTTCAGCTCCCAAGGAAGATTTATCCTTTATAATTACGTTATCATTACCTAAAAGTTCAACTCCATTTCTTATGATTTTACTTACTAACTCTGCATCATTTATTAAGGGAGGGATGCCTTCTTTTATATCAATAGTAATGGAACTATTGAAAGTCTCGCCAACATGAGTGCAAATTTCTTTTATTCTTTTCTTTGATAAATTTCTATCCTCATTATTTAGTGTTCTTAAGGTTCCCACTAAATTAACTTCGTCGCAAATTATATTTCCTTTTTCTCTACCCAAAATTTTACCAAAGGTGATGACGACGGAGTGATTGGGATCTATATTTCGGCTTACAATAGTTTGTAAGGATGAAATTAAATAAGATGAAGTAACTATTGCCTCAATACCCTCATTAGGATAAGCTCCGTGACTTTTTTTACCTTTTACAGTGATATGCAATCTATCAGTGGAAGCTGCCATTATACCTGCTTTTATTTCCATAGACCCACATAAGAGGTGAGGAGCAACATGTAATGCAAAGATATAGTCTACTTTTGGGTTTTCTAAAACGCCATTATTTATTATTATTTTACCACCACCAATCTCTTCTCCAGGTTGAAAAATAAACTTAACATTTACTTTTAACCTATATCTAAATTTATTTAATATTTTACAAAGTCCTAGGGCTATTGTTAAATGAGCATCATGACCACAAGCATGCATTACACCTTTATTTTCAGATTTATAATCTATATAATTCTACTTTAAATACAGAAAACAAGTGGAGCCATGATAAATTTTTAGAAAATATAGATGTAGTAGTTATGGGAAAAAAATGTTTTGACCAAGATATGCATAAAGAATATCAGGATAAAGAAGTATACATAGCAACTTCTAAAGAAATAGAAGACTTTGAAAATTATCATTTTATAAATGGTGATATAGTAAAAAAAATAGAGAAACTAAAAAATAAAGGTAAAAACATATATTTATTTGGTGGTGGAATTTTAATAGATAGTTTTGTTAAAGCTGATGTAATAGATGAATATGTAATTGGAATAATACCGACTATTTTAGGGAAAGGGATAAAGCTATTTTATGATAATAATACTAAAATAGATTTAAAACTTGAGTATTATGCAGTTGAAGATGGTATTGTAATAATGAAGTATTCAAAAAGAAAATAACTTAGAATTTATTTATAAAAAGATAAAACCGTTATATGTATGTTAAACTATTGGGTTGTTATTTTATATTATGACCTTAGTAAACAATTTTAATATAATGTGAACTAAACCAAGAGTTACATTTGATTATTTATATAACTCTTGGTTTTTATTATTTAGAGTGCTGGAGTAGTTAATCCCAAAACTTTTCAGTTCGATTCTGAAAACTCTCCCTCAAAATAAACCCCTTTCACTGGATGTACTAATGTACATCCTTTTTTATTTTTATATTAAGGATGTGACAA
>NZ_JANKBY010000129.1:0-9731 GCF_024621905.1 Terrisporobacter muris | reverse complement strand
TTAACGTAGATCCTGTTGGTATATCAACTACAATATCCTCTTTATTATTTTTATTGTATGGACCTATTTGAGTAACTACAAAAATTGCTACAAGAATCAAAATAAGAATTGAAATTACTATAGCCACCATAATTTTTTTACTTTTATAATTGTTCAAATTCATAAGTTGCTAACTCCTTATCTCTTTTATATCCTTTTTATTATAAATCTAAGGTTAAAATATTTCAATAAAAATGTCAGAATTAAAAAAATTCGCTTTACTCAAACTAGTATATTCTATAAATAAAATTCAAATCTCTTCTCTGATTCAATTTAAAAATAAAAAAAGCTTAACTTTATTTTTTACAAGTTAAGCTTTTTTAAACATTTAACTAGAATTTACTTATTCCATCTTTTGTCACGACACCATATATTAATTTTTTAGGTTCAGCTTTTTCTTCGCTTATTATATAAGCATTTTTAAATCTTCTCTTTGCATCTTCAAATTTATTTTCTCTATTAAAGTGCATAACTGCTAAAGTATCTCCTTCGTTTACAAAGTCTCCTACTTTTTTCTTTAGTATTATACCTGCACTTAAATCTAGTTTATCTTCTTTAGTTTCTCTTCCTGCACCAAGTACCATTGCACTAACTCCAACAGCTTCAGCTTCTATTTTATCTATGAAACCTGTTTTGTCAGATTTTATTTCAACTATATGGTTTGCCTCAGGCAATAAAGAATAATCATCTGCTACTTCAGGATTCCCTCCTTGATTTGAAACAAACTCTTTGAATTTTTTTAAAGCAGCACCAGATTCTAGTGCTTCTTTAATTCTTCTTACTCCATCTTCATAATCTGAAGCTATTTTAGATGATACTAACATATAAGCACCTAATGTCTCACAAAGTGTCATAAAATCTTTTGGACCTCTTCCTTTTAAGGCTTCTATGGCTTCTATAACTTCTAATGAGTTACCAACAGCACTTCCTAAAGGTTCGTCCATATCACTTATTATAGCTATGGTTTCTCTATTCATAGCTGTTCCAATTTCCACCATTTCCTTAGCTAATGCGAAAGAGTCATCTAAAGTTTTCATAAATGCTCCGTCTCCAGTTTTAACATCTAAAACTATTGCATCAGCTCCAGAGGCTAATTTTTTACACATAATAGATGCAGCTATTAACGATATATTATCAACTGTTGCTGTAACATCTCTAAGAGCATACATTTTTTTATCAGCAACTGCTATTGATGCCGTTTGACCACAAACAGCTATTTTTATATCATTTACTGAATCTATAAATTTCTTAGAGCTCATTTCTATTGAAAATCCCGGTATAGCTTCTAGCTTATCTAAAGTTCCTCCTGTATGTCCAAGACCTCTCCCTGACATTTTAGCCACAGGAACACCACAAGCTGCCATTAAAGGTGCTAGGGCAATTGTAGTCTTATCTCCCACTCCTCCTGTTGAGTGTTTATCAACTTTAACACCATTTATTGCAGATAAATCCATTACTTCTCCTGAATTCATCATTGCTTCTGTTAAATAAGCAGTCTCTTGCTTATTCATTTTATTTAAATATATAGCCATTAAAAGAGCTGATGCTTGATAATCTGGAATTTGCCCCTTTGAATATCTATCTACAAAAAAATCTATTTCTTCTTTTGTTAAAACTTCTTTATCTCTTTTTTTTCTTATTATATCGTATATTCTCATTGCTGCCTCCTAAAGATTCACTTTGCTACATTATTTCATTTTTAAAACTTTCACCATTATTAGGTAACTTAACATTTAATATATCTGCTACAGTAGCTCCTATATCTGCAAAGCTTTTTCTTATTCCTAAGTTTATTCCATTTTTAATATTTTTACCATACACAAGTACTGGTATATATTCTCTAGTGTGATCAGTACCTTTGTAAGTAGGATCATTTCCATGGTCTGCATTTATTATTAATATATCATCTTCTTTCATTGATGATATTATTTCAGGTATTCTAGCATCAAATTCTTCTAAAGCTTCTTTATATCCTAAAGAGTTTCTTCTGTGTCCATATTTTGAATCAAAATCAACTAGATTTGTGAAGATTACTCCATTATTTTCTTTTTTAATATAATTTATAGTTTGATCTACACCATCCATATTATCTTTAGTGTGTATAGCTTCAGTTATACCTTGTCCATTAAATATATCTTCTATTTTTCCCACACCTATAACATCTAAATTAGATTCTTTTATTGTGTCTAATACTGTAGATTCAAATGGATTTAATGAGTAGTCTCTTCTGTTAGAAGTTCTTTCAAACTTACCTGCCTTTTCCCCTATATAAGGTCTTGCTATTATTCTAGCTACAGCATTATCACCCATCATTATTTCTCTTGCAATTTCACACATTTTATATAGCTCTTCAAGAGGTATTACTTCTTCATGAGCTGCAATTTGGAATACACTATCTGCTGAAGTATATACTATTACATCTCCTGTTTTCATTTGATGTTCACCATACTCATCAAGTATAGCTGTTCCAGAAGCTGGCTTATTTCCAACTACTTTTCTTCCAGTTCTTTTTTCAAACTCATCTATTATTTCTTTTGTAAATCCATCTGGGAATGTTTTAAAAGGCTTTTCCACCACTACACCAGTCATTTCCCAGTGTCCTGTTGTTGTATCTTTTCCACATGATAATTCATCACATTTACCAAATGAACCTATTGGATTTTCTGTCTTTGGTAAATAATCTATTCCATCTATATTTCCAAGACCTAATTTAATCATATTAGGTATTTTAATATCTTTATGATTTTTAACTATATTACCTAAAGTATTTACTCCCACATCTCCAAATTCTTGTGAATCCTTAAGCGCTCCTACACCAACGCTATCTATAACCATCCATATTACTCTATTCATACAAATTTCCTCCTTATATGTCTTCTTTTTTCCTTGGATGCTTGTCCTTAATTTCTTTCCTAACATTATTGTCCATTTGGTTTAAATATAGCTGTAAACTAGACAAATTAGAGTTTCCTAAAATTCTACTTACAACAGCCACATTTGCACCTCCTTTTAGTAAATGTATGGCAAATGAATGTCTAAGTATACTAGGATTAATATTTTTACTTATATTAGCCATATTAGCATATTTTTTGATAACTTTCCAAAGACCCTGTCTTGTGAACCTTTGTCCTTGGGCATTAACAAATAATGCTTCTTCATCTGTTTTAGCTAAATTGACTCTTCCTTCTTTTATATATTTTTCCAGATATAATTTAGTTATTTCACAAAGAGGTATTACTCTTTGATTCTTTCCTGTATTACAATATAGATAATCAATTTGCAAGTCTACATCTTGTAGATTTAGTTCAACAAGTTCTGAAACTCTTATTCCTGTACCATATAATGTTTCAAAAATAGCTTTATCCCTTATCTTTTTAGGGCTATCTAAATCAGGAAACTTCAAAAGAGCTTCAACTTCTTCTTCAGTTAAAATTTCAACATTTTCTCTTTTTATTTTTGGTTTTTTTATATTATTAGCTGGATTGGTTTCGCTAATACGATTTAAAAATAAATATTCATGAAAAGACTTAACAGAAGAAGTTACTCTTGATACTGTAGCAACAGAAATATTTTGTTTTTCTAAATTCACCAGAAAATTAATAATATCATACTCTGCTACATCTTTAATTTCAATATGCTCAGACTGCAAATAATCTATATACTTTTTAATATCCGTATAATATGAACATATGGTATTTTCTGATAATTTTTTTTTGCATTTAATATAATCAATATATTGTTGTAAAACTTCCATAAATAACTCCTTTTATCTTACTAGGAATTGCAAAATGCCAATGCTAATTGCATTTAATAATAATTGTGCTGATGTACAAACTATTATTATAATAATACCATTTAACAAGTATCTTCTACCTAAAAATAAGATCCCTTCTTTTCTTCCTCGTTTATATTCTTCGTAAATATTTCTAATGTAGTAAAAACTAAATGCAATAATTAATATTGCCCCTGGTATTATAATAAAATTTTTTATTACCATAATCAATATCATTTTTATACTTTTAAGCTTAATTAATAAAATTAAGCTATTAATAGTATAGCCTATTGATATTCCTTTTAATAAAAAACTTATTATAGCTAATGGAAAAGTAAGTACAAACAATGAAAATAATACTATACTCCCTAAGAAAATAATATTTTCTCTCAAATTAGAAAAAATTACAGCACTTATGTTTATATCACTTCCCTGGCTATAGTAGTCATACAAATTATTTATACTATCTAGTACTATATCTTGTCCATTTGAAAAAATCTTATTTAAATAAGTTCCTATAGCCACAAATACAATAAAAATAACGCTTAAATAAATTATTTCTTTACTTACTCTTAAATTATCTTTTTTTCTTATTGTTTTTCTCAAATTTATAACCTCCTCTTATCCTAACATATATTTATGTTATCAAAGAGGAGGTTATGCTTTATATTAATTCTTTAGTTAATAATAATCCAATAACAGTTTTTGAATCACAAATCTCGTTGCTAATAACCATATTGTAAGCTTCTTCTCTATCAATCTCGTAAACCTCTAAAAATTCATCTTCTTCCAAGTGACTCTCCCCTGGAATTAAATTTTTAGCTAGATAAATAAATACCATCTGATTAGAAAATCCTGGTGTAGTATAGTACTTATGAATTAATTTTAAACTGTCTACACTATAACCCGTTTCTTCTTTTAATTCTCTTATAGCACAATCAAGGGGTGTCTCACCAATTTCAATTTTACCAGCAGGTAGTTCATATAATTCTCTTTCTATTGCTTTTCTGTATTGCTTAACTAATACAATTTTATTATCATCTGTTATGGCAACTATAGCCACTGCGCCTTTATGTTCAATTATTTCCCTTTTTTGATATCCTTTATTAGGCACCTCCACTGTGTCTACTCTAAGCTGAATAGTTTTACCAGTGTAAATTAAATCACTACTTACAGTAGTCTCCTTCGTTATCATCACAAACCTCCATTAAGTAATATGCAGCCGTACTTGCCGCATCGAAAAATTCCTTATCTTGTTCGTAATTTCTGCCCATACTTCTTGCTTTAAGGTTAAAATAATCCAAATCTTCTTTACATTTATTATTTTCCAGATAAATTATATTATGTTTATCAAATAATTTATTATCTTTTACTTGTTTTTTTATGTAATCAAATTTTTCTTTATCATAAATAGTTACAGGAATATTTACATTCACATTTACAATTTCTTTAAATATGGTAATTGCATGATGTGATATTCCCCTATGTCTTTCTCTTAAATCAGCAAAACTTATCCTAGGAATAGCTATAGGATTTCCTCCTAATTTTCTAACAGCATCTAATATAGGTCCTTGCTCAATACCTGTAAATCCATATTTAGTACCAGTTCCTGCTATACCAGGTCCCATAGATACAAACACTGCATCAGCCTTAATTATTTCTTTTGCTGTAATTAAAGCTGTATATATATTAATACATTCATAATCACCGCCAAAAGCATTTCCAATAGTAATAGTACTATCAATTAAGTTTTTTTCTTTTAGGTTTTGTACATTTTTACTTAAATAAATCGGAAGCGCTGCTCCGTCAGTCATTATATATACTAGCTTTTTATTTGGATTATGTCTTTTGTATGATGCTACAAAAGGAGTTAACATACTATGAAGCGTCCCTACAACAACTGGCATATAATCTAAAGTTTCAAAGTTATTTATTATATCATGATATTCACTTTCATGATCTTCTACAGCATTTACTTTTATTTGATAAGGAGTGTATCTAAGCTTCATTATATGACCACCTGGTGATAAATCAGATTCTTTGTTATTTAAATTTGCTATAACAAAGTGATATCCACCAGTACCAAGACTTAGTTCAACTGCAGTAGTATTTAATATTACTTCATCGCCTATATTTACTTCTCCAGTTATTTTAGGATAGTTATAAGCTCTTTGTATTTGTCCATTAATATTAACTCTTATATCATCTAATACTTCACTACTATCAGCTATTTCCTCTACTATTCCTACTTTTTTACTAATCATAAGATTACCTTCCCAATCTATCAATAAAATTTAATACTTTGTTTTTTTCTATAATTTTTGTTAAAGAAAATTTTTCAGTTAATATGTGTATTAATATTAAAAATATTAACCATGCTATTCTTACATTAAGCGTGTAACCAAGCGCCATTAAGATACCTATAGATATTCCAAGTACATTTGAACCAGTATCCCCCATCATAGCTTTTGCTTTTAAATCATAATTAAAATAAGCAATTACATTTGGAAGTATTAATAAAGGTAACATTTGTATATAACCAGTTAATGTAAATAAGATTATAATTATTATAACTAAATATACCTTTATTGCTCTACCAGGTCTTAAGTCAAATAAATTCATAAAGTTAGTGGACAATGCTATAATCAAAGTATTTACTATAATATCAATAATATTTTTAGATATACACACTGATATTATAAGTCCTACAAAACCTCCAAATAAGGCCTTAAATCCTCCTGTTGTAAGTTTTCCTTTAAAAAGACTTTTAAAGTGACCCTTTAGTCCACTTACATCTCTATTTCCTATGGTATCATCTATTATACCTGCAAAAAACATAGCCATCATTCCAAATATAAATAAAAATAAACATGTCATGCTTACAAAATCTACTGTAAAAAATGCCACAATAATTCCGTTTATAATTATCATTGGAAGAAAGACTATCCCCATACTAACAGGTATCATTTCTCCTTTGTAATTAGGTCTTATACAATTGCTATCAACTAGTAAGTTTTTGAATAAAGGTATCATTAGGTATGTTCCTATTAAACCTAACAAAAATATTATTCCTCTAAATACATATGAATACAATATATTACCTCCATTCTTTTTTCTTTTGTTTTAGTACTTTCTTAATGTGATAATATTGTTTTCCTCTATGAATAAAGCCTTTTAAATCTCTTCCCGTTTCACTATGAGTCATATTAACTAGTACTTCTTTTATTCTATATCCATATTTTAATATGTCTATGGTCATACCGACTTCCACGCCATATCCAAATGGAATTTCATCAAATTTTTCTAATACTTCTTTTTTAAACAATCTTTGACCTGATAAAGTAGCGTCTAATTCTACTCCCGTCATTTCAAGTACAGATTCTTTTGCAAGGCCTTTAACAAATCCAAGTCCTCCCTTTTTCTTTGCAGGAGGGAACTTTGCTATTATAACATCTGCTTCATCATTTAATATTGGTGTTATTAATTTTGAGATTTCATTTGATGAACTACCAAGATCTGCATCTAAAAAACCTATGATATCGGCTTTTGTCATGGCAACTTTTAAACCATTATTTAAAGCATAACCCTTACCTCTATTTTTGTCTTGAGTTATAACAGTTATTTTATCACTTTTTACTTCTTTAGCTACCTTTGAAGTATTATCACTAGAACCATCATCGACTACTATTATTTCACTTATTTCTTCAATATTTTTTATATTTTCTAGTGTATCCTTAATTTTATTTTCTTCGTTATATGCTGGTATTATTATACTTAAATAAGGATTCATTTTCTTATTCTCCTTTAATTATTAGTTATTTTCATAAGCAATTAGTTCTTTTGCTAAATCAGAATTTCCATAATTACCAACTATGTTTTGATTTTTTAATAATGTAGTTAGAGAAATTTTACCCATACCTTCATTTATATTATCTATTGTTGATATATTATTTTCTGAATATAATTTTAAAATTTCATTATTGCTATCACTTTGAGTAACAGCCACTAAGTATTTGTTTTCTTCTTTTAATCCATCTAAAACTAATTTTTCTTTTGCATCAAACTTTACTTTCGCATCTTTTCCAGTTAATTCTCCAAGTAAAACTACTGAATCATAATCTTGGTATTTCTTTTCGTCTATATTATTTATTTTTATTACACCTAAATCTTCTAAAGCGTATAATTGGTCATATCCTTTTGTACTACCTAAAGAGCTTATTATGTAGTTTATTACATCTTGTGATGATTTAAATGTTTTATTTAAATCTTTAGATAAATTAGCTAACTTTTCCTCATCACTTATATTATCTTTTATTACTATATTGAAAGATACTTTACCATTAGCATTTGTTATTAATTTTTCTATTTCTTCGCTGTAGTCATGGTTTTCGCTTGTTAGTATTATTCCAGTATTTTTATCTGTTAATACATCTGCTGTTAATACATCAACATTTTTATCAATATATTCTCTTGTTGCTTCTATATCTCCATTTAACGATTCAATTTCCGCTTGTAAATTTTTATTCTTATCCTTTAGATCTTCAAATTCTGTATTAAAGCTTTCAAGTACTTCACTTTGTTGCTTACTTAAAGCTTGATCATAGTTTAAGTTAAATCCAACTAGTATTCCTACACCTAAAGCTATAAATATAGCACCAATTGTGACTATATAGTACTTCATATTTATATTCATATTAATCCTCCTAATTTATATATTACATATTTAATAGTAATTTTAATTTTAACTGTATTATTCTGATAAATTGCTGTGTTGTTGGTGATAAATAAGCAAGTATTAGTACTGGGAATAATGCTGCTATTATCATAGCCCAAATATATTTGATTTTCAATTTGCTTTTATATAGTAGGTTAACACCTTTAGCATCTATTAATTTAGACCCTATTTTTAATCTTACAAGGAATGTACTAGCCATACCTTTTCTTCCTTTTTCCAAGAAGTCTATCATGTTAGAATGTGTCCCAACTGCAACAATTAGCTCTGCTCCATATTCATAAGCTGTAAGCATAGCAATATCTTCACTTGTTCCAGGTGCTGGAAACACTATTGCATCAAGTCCTAAATCTTGTATTCTTTTTAGTCCTGGTGCCCTTCCATCCACATAAGCATGTACAACTATTTCACCTGCTTTTTTTAGTGTTTCATCACTAACACTGTCCATATCTCCAACTATAACATCTGGAACATATCCAAATTCTACTAAAGCATCTGCACCACCATCTACTCCTACAAGCACTGGTTTTACTTCTTCTATGTAAGAAATTATTGTACTTAAGTCTTCTTTGTAATCTTGCCCTCTAACTACAACTAATACGTGTCTATCCTTGTATTTTGTTTTTACTTTAGGGATTTCAACTTCTCCTAAGATGAAGCCTTTTTCTTTTTTTGCATATTCTATAGTATTATCTATGAATCTATCTAATTCTACAGACATATTATCATAAGCTTCTTTTATTTTTATAGATACTTTTTCTTTGTCTAGTACACTACCTTCTCCCAAAAGTTGTCCATCTCTATAGATTTGCCCATTGTTTACTTCTATTATTTGCCCTTCTTTTAATTCATCAAATAATTCTTGTCCAACATTATCTATAATTAAAATATTTTTATCTGTTAATATTCCTGGCCCTTTATTTGGATATTTCCCACTTATAGACTGGGCTGCGTTAATTACTAATTTTACTTTACCTTCTACAAGGGAATTGGCAGCTACTTCATCTATATCCATATGATTGATAACTGCAATTTCTCCCCCTGTAAGTCTCTTCGCAAGCCTTTTTGTTTTTCTATCTACTTTAATAGGGGCTTCCACTCTCATAATTAAAACCTCCGATATTTTATTAAAATCATATAACATTATAACATTATTTAAGAACAAAGGAAATATTTTATAGTTTTATA
>NZ_JANKBY010000128.1:0-9794 GCF_024621905.1 Terrisporobacter muris | reverse complement strand
AAATAGGAATATTAAAAAATATTCCTATTAGTATTTATCTTAAATTTTTATTTATAATAATGAAGAAAATTGTTCTATCAAACTTTTAAGCTACTACGGCTTCTTTTTCTTCACCGTAGTATTTTTCTACTTCAAAGTCTTTTTCACTATTGGCAACAATTAATGTACACACATTATCCCCCATAACATTTACAGTCGTTCTAAACATATCTACTATTCTTTCAACACCCATAATTAATCCTATTCCTTCTAGTGGTAAATTAACTGAAGTAAGAACCATAGATAGCATTATCATTCCCACTCCTGGAACTCCAGCAGTACCTATAGATGCCAATGTTGCTGTTAAAACTATCGTCATCATTTGATTTATTTCTAAATCTATACCATATATTTGAGCTATAAACAATGCTGCAACACCTTGCATTATAGCAGTTCCATCCATATTTATAGTAGCTCCCATAGGTATTGTAAAAGATCTTGTTGTTTTACCTACACCTAAGTCTTCTAATATTTCCATACTAGCTGGAACAGAGGCGTTGCTTGATGAAGTTGAGAAAGTAATAGCCGCAACTTTTGTAAATTTCTTTAAAAAAGGCATTATCTTTTGTTTTGTGAAAATCTTAAATAATCCACCATAAACTATAGTAACATGAATAGCTAGTCCTAAAAGTACAACTGCTAAGTATTTAATTAACACTAATATAGCATCTTTTCCAACAGTAGAGAATGTCTCTGCAACTAATGCAAATACACCTATTGGAGCTGCCATCATTATTATGCCAACCATTTTCATACATATATCATTCGCACTTTCAAATACTTTTCTTATTGGCTCTGCTTTCTCTCCCACCATACTCATTGCCACTCCAGTAAGTAATGCAAAGAATATTATTTGTAACATATCACCATTTGCAAAAGATGCAATTGGATTTGATGGTATTATTCCAAGTATAATGTCTACAAGTGATTTGGACTCTCCTATGGCTACCTCCCCAGTAACTACAGAACTCATGTCTAGTCCCTCACCTGGCTTTAATACACTTCCTAAAAATAAAGCTGTTACTATTGCTATTGCAGTAGTTGATAAATAAAATGCCATTGTTTTAGTTCCGATTCTTCCTAATTGTTTAAAATCTCCCATAGATGATGCTCCACATACTAATGAGACAAATACTAGTGGAACAACCATCATTTTTATCGCTGATGTAAATCCACTACCCAATACCTTAAATACTCCACCTATAATTACTGTATCCTTTATGTAACTTTCTGGCAATGATTTCAATATTAATCCAAATATAAAACCTAAAAACAATCCTAATAAAATTTTACTCGTTAATGTGACTTTTTTCTTCATTATTCAATCTCCCTTTTCTCTTTTTCTCGATTACTATTTCATTATACAACACTTTTTCATATTTTTGTTTATTTTTTTAAGTTTACAGATGTTGCCGAATTACTTTTCTTTATTTTTTAAAGTTTTTTTATTAACAACTTTATTTTTATTACTTTTCTTTACTTTTACACATGATTATTAATGTATTTGTATGAAAATTTGTTAATTTCCAAGTTTTTACGAACTTTAAATTGATTTTTATAATTAAAGTTCTGATTTTTATGAAATATACAAGAACTATATAACTATAATTCTATTTTTAAATTTGAAACAAAATCCGCCTTAGATATATATCTAAGGCGGATTTTGTTAAAATATAAAGTTAGTCTTATTACATAGTATATATTCTAGTATTACAGTACTGCATAAGTGGTATCTCTGTTTCCTTATCTAGCTGGCTCATAATAATAGTAATATCATAATAATTTACATCTTTTTTATAAATGGCATAAGTTGATTTTATATATCCTGGTATAGAATCTGTTATCACCTTAGAAGGAAAACAAACTTGACAGTTTTTATTATTCATTTGGCTATCCTCAGGAATCAACTCTTCAACTTGTAATGGATGTAGCTTTCCACCTGGATTAAAAAGATTTTCATAATCCTCTTTACTATATTCAATTATATATGATTTTTCTGACTTAGTATTGCTATCCTTTTCTATTATTTCTTCCTTATAATTTTCGAATTTCTCTTTAATTGTATATGTTCTTGAAAAATCACCTCTAACAGTTGTCATTGATCCCTTTTTTTCATCATAATTTACCTCCATAGTTGTATTAGATGAGAAGGTAATTATATCATTATTGTCCCTATCCACTTCCTGTCCTGTAACTCCATATTCAACTTTTAATTTTTTAGCATTATTAACTATCTTTATTAGTTCTTGTAGCACATTGTTTTCATCCATCTAATCACCTCCATTTATTAATTTTTAATAAATATATTATGATTGCATATAAATTATTACTAACTAGATCAATACATATTAACAAATCAACACCTTCAATCATATAAATAACAAAGGAGGTGCGTAAAATGACTAACCTAATACCGGACATAAACTTAAAGACTGTCATCAACCAATACTTTTCTAGATCAGAAGATGCAGAAATAACTAAATTAGACTTGGAAAGTATCAAAGGTTATATATATTCAGATATATCCTCCCTAGGCAAATATATCTGTAGTGTAGAAGGTCTTCAGTATGCCACTAATATGACAGAGTTGATTATCGAGAATAATTTATTAACCAATATAGAGCAACTTACTAACTTAAAAAATTTAAATACTTTATTTTTAAATAACAATTTGATTGCATCTGTACCAGATTTGTCTAATATGAATAATTTGACGTCTTTACTACTTAACGGTAATGAAATTAAAGATATTTCTCCTATTTCCAGTGGGAAAAATCTTAGATTTATTAAAATTAATGAAAATAGAGTTTCTGATTTATCTTCATTGTCTACTTTAGAAAACCTTCGAGAATTACGTGCCATGAATCAAGATATAGAAATCAAGGATGTTATAGAGTCCTCTGATTTTTATACATTAGATGTTAGCTTTTTGAAAGATATTAATGGAGAAATACCTAGCAAAATATCCCCTACCCACTTAGGTGAATATAATAGTGAACATAAAGAAATAATTTGGGATACATCCTTAATATCTTTTGAAAGTCCTAGCTTTACTTTTGAAAGTAATGATGGCTATTTTTCAGGTATTGTTACAGTGGACTTAATTGATGTAGATCAAACTGTTATTATAGATGATGAAAATTTACAAAATGAATTAATTGATATTTTAAATAAAGAGAATAATATTATAACTTTAAAAGATATGTTAAAGCTTAGAACTTTAGATTTAACTAATAAAGACATTAAGTCTTTAAAAGGTTTAGAATGTGCAAGTAATTTGTATACATTAATTCTAGATGGTACTTATGTTACTGATTTGCAATATGTTCCTTCATCTGTTAATTATATTTCTTCAAAAAATTTAAAGAATGAAGTAAATATTCCAGATGATAGATTAAAATCACTTATCAATATTGTTCTAGGCAAAAATGATAAGTGTGTTCTTACCTTTAATGATATAAAAAAATTGACCGTATTGGATGAGTTTGCTAATCATATTAATTCTTTAGAAGGATTACAGTATGCTGAAAATTTGAAGATTTTAAGTCTTTTAAATAATAAAATTTCCGATATAAATCCTATATGCGCTTTAACTAAGCTAACTTATTTAGATCTTAGCAATAATAATTTAAAAGATTTATCACCTTTATCTTCTTGTTATAAAAATATCTCTTATATTTATGCTAATAATCAAAAAATTAGCATTGAAAAAAGTACAAATCCACAAAACAATATTTTTAATTTATCTTTAGACTTTGTAAAAGATATTGATGGAAGTGTTATAAAGAATATAACTCCGTGCCAAAATGGTATATATAATAAAGAAAAAGACTCTATCACTTGGAGTTTAGATTGTATACCTTGCGATGTTAGTTTTGATTTTGCTGGTATAAATAATATTTTTTCTGGAACTGTTTATGTGAAAATTAAAATAGATGAATAAATGACTTAATTTTTTTAAAGAAAGCCAGCACTTAAACTGGCTTTTTTATGTTATTCTTATTTATCTTTTCAACATAATCTTATTAAATAGCCCTTTTATTATAAAGCCTTATTTAATTCATTATGAAATACTATATCATTATATATGTCATATCTTATCGAATTATGTTGCACTATTTTCTTCAATATGTTACTCTATATTAGGTAAAATATTTTTTATACATAATATGTATACAATACGACTTTGGAGGTAAAACATGAAAAATATATGCGTTATAGGCAGCTTAAATATGGATTTAGTTGTTAATGTTGACACAATGCCAAAGCCTGGACAAACTCTTTTAGGAGGGAATTTCAAAGAAGTACCAGGAGGTAAAGGTGCAAACCAAGCTGTTGCAATGGCTAGATTAGAAGGAAATGTTTCTATGATAGGCAAAGTTGGTAATGATGGCTTTGGTAAAACATTAATAAAAGCCCTAAATAATGATAATGTTAATACAAATCATGTTAATATAGCTAATTGCTCTACTGGTGTGGCATTTATAACTGTAGATAAAAATGCCCAAAACGCTATAGTTGTGGCCCCAGGAGCAAACTTTCAATTAACTAAAGATGATATAGATAAAAATATAGATTGCATAAAAAACAGTGATATAGTAGTTATCCAATTGGAAACTCCATTGAAAACTGTAAAATATGCTCTACAAGTTGCAAAAGGCTTAAACAAATATACAATACTTAATCCTGCGCCAGCAGTTAAGTTAGATGATGAAATAATAGGACATGTTGATTTATTAACGCCTAATGAAACTGAGCTAGAAATCATTTCTGAAATAAAAATAGAAAATGAAGATGATATAAATAAAGCAGCTAAAAAAATGATAGAAAAGGGTGTTAAAGAATTAATAGTTACTCTTGGATCTAAGGGTAGCTTATATATAAATGAAGAAAAATCATTCTTTAAACCAGCTTATACGGTTGAAGCAGTTGATACTACTGCTGCTGGTGATTCTTTCACAGGAGCGCTAGCCGTTTCTCTATCAAATAACAAAACTATGGAAGAAGCTATGGACTTTGCTTCTAAAGTAGGTGCTTTATCTGTTATGAAAGAAGGAGCTCAAAGCTCATTGCCAACATTAAAAGATGTTGAAAATTTTGGGAGGTAATTATGAAGAAAACAAAAATGATAAACAGCGAATTATCTTATGCAATAAGTCAAATGGGACATACTGATTCTCTGACAATTGGAGATTGTGGCTTACCAATACCTTCTGAAACTAGAAGAATTGATTTAGCTTTAACTCATAATGTACCTACCTTTATTCAAACTTTAGATGTTGTGCTTGAGGAATTATGTGTTGAAGAAGCTATAATTGCTTCTGAAATAAAAGAAAAAAATCCAGAAGTTTATGAAGCAATAAAGAATAGAGTGCCTAACTTACAAGAAGTAAGTCATGAAGAATTCAAAGTTTTAACAAAAAACAGCAAAGCAGTGGTAAGAACTGGAGAGTGCAGTCCTTATGCAAATATAATTTTAAAATCAGGAGTAGTATTTTAATGAAAACACCAATTTTAAAAATGACAAATATAGTTAAAGAATTCCCAGGTGTTAAGGCCCTAGATGGGGTTAATATCGAACTTTACGAAGGTAAAGTTATGGCTCTTATGGGTGAAAATGGAGCCGGGAAATCAACACTTATGAAAATATTAAGTGGTGTATATAAAAAAGATAGTGGCGAAATCTTCTATAAAGGACAAAAAGAAGATATAAAAGGACCTAAGGATGCAACAAATAAAGGTATTGCTATCATACACCAAGAGTTAAACTTAGTTAATGATTTAAGCATAGGTGAAAATATATTCTTAGGAAGAGAGCCTAAAAAAGGATTTAGAATCGACTTTAATAAATTACATGCTGATAGCCAGGTTTTATTAAAAAGATTAAATATAGATAAAGACTCTAGAGAACTTGTAGAAAACTTAAGTATAGGCGAAAAGCAAATGATAGAAATTGCTAAAGCTCTTTCTCTAGACGCAAAAATAATAATAATGGATGAACCAACAGATGCTTTAACAGATAAAGAAACTTATTCTTTATTTAAAGTAATTAATGAATTGAAAGCTGATAATAAAGCCATTGTCTATATATCACATAGGTTAAAAGAAATTTTTGAGCTTTGCGATTATATAACAGTTCTTAGGGATGGTAAATTTATTGGCCAAGAAGAAATATGTAACCTTGATGAAGACAAAATGATAGAAATGATGGTTGGTAGAAAATTAACTGATCAATTCCCTCATTTAAAAGTTGAAAAAGGTGAAACAATTTTAAAATTAGAAAATGTATCTAATAAATTTGTGAAAGATATATCTTTTGAAGTTAAGGCAGGTGAAATACTTGGTATATCAGGACTTATGGGTGCTGGTAGAAGTGAACTTGCTAAAACTATATATGGCCACCTTTCTTTAGAGAGTGGTCGTATTATAAAAAAAGGAAAAGAATTAAATCTTAAATCTTCATCTGATGGTGTAAAAAACAGAATTGCTTATGTTAGCGAAGATAGAAAAGGTGATGGGCTTATTTTAGACTTATCAATAAGAGAAAATATGACTTTATCCTCTCTTGAAAGAATTTCAAAATCTTTTGTAGTTGATAAAAATAAAGAGAAAGAAAGAGTTAATAGCTATATAGACAGAATAAGAATTAAAACTCCTAACATGGAACAATTAATAAAAAATCTTTCTGGTGGTAACCAACAAAAGGTTGCTATAGCAAAAGCTCTTATGATACATCCAGATGTATTAATTTTAGATGAGCCAACTCGTGGTGTTGATGTTGGTGCTAAAAAGGAAATTTACGATTTGATAAACGAATTTAAATCGCAAGGAAAAGCAATAATTATGATTTCTTCTGAAATGCCTGAAATTTTAGGTCTATCTGATAGAATCCTAGTTTTAAGCCATGGTGAAATAACAGGAGAATTTGATATAAAAGAAGCTACACAAGAAAAAATATTAAAATGCGCAGTAGAAATTAAGGAGGGTCACAGGGATGTCATCTCAAGTGAAGAAACAGCATAATAAATTTGATTTAAAAGAAACATTAATAAAATATAAAAGCTTAGTTGGACTACTTACTTTAATAGTAGTGGTTTCAATACTTAGCCCATCGTTCTTAAGTTCAAAAAATATATTTAATATCTTAAGACAAACTTCTGTTAACGGAATAATTGCCGCTGGTATGACTTTCGTTATATTAACTGGAGGAATAGACTTATCTGTAGGTTCTATTCTTGCCATAAGTGGTGCAGTTTGTGCCTCTCTTTTAGTATCCGGTAAGGGAATATTTGTAGCAGTTTTAGCTGCTTTAGTAATAGGTGCATTAGTTGGATTTTTAAACGGTTTCATAATAACTAAAGGTAAATTGCAGCCATTCATAGCAACTCTTGCTACAATGACAATACTTAGAGGCTTAACTTTAGTTTATACTGATGGTAAACCAATAACTCTTGGAAGTGGAGATTTAGCTTTAAACTTTGGACAAATAGGCGGAGGTAAAATATTAGGTATACCTACTCCTGCTCTAATCATGATAGTAACATTTGCCCTATGTGCTTATGTATTAAAAAATACAAAAATGGGTAGATATACTTATGCTTTAGGTTCAAATGAAGAGGCCACAAGACTTTCTGGTTTAAACACAGATAAAATAAAAATAGCAGTTTATACTATAAGTGGAATACTTGCTTCTGTTGCAGGTATAATAATAACTTCTAGATTGTTCTCTGCTCAGCCTACTGCTGGAGATGGATACGAGCTTGATGCCATAGCCGCTGTAGTTCTTGGTGGAACTTCTCTTACTGGTGGTAAAGGAAAAATAACTGGAACAATAATAGGAGCATTAATAATAGGTGTTCTAAGCAATGCCTTAAACATATTAGACGTATCATCATATTATCAAATGATGGTTAAAGGTGCTGTTATCTTAGTAGCTGTACTTTTAGACAGAAAAAGTAACTAGGAGGTAGTAATTATGTTAAAAAAACTTGCTGCCATAATGATGTCATTAATATTATGTACATCGTTACTAGTTGGATGTTCACAAAAAAGTTCTAACAATACTAAAAAAATAGGTCTTATAGTATCTACTTTAAATAATCCTTTCTTCGTAGATCTAAAATCTGGTATAGAAAGTGAAGCAAAAAAGTTAGGATATAATGTAGTTGTTCTAGACTCACAAAATGATCCTGCCAAAGAAGTTTCTAACATGGAAGATATATCTGTTAAAAATGTAGATGTTGTTTTATTAAACCCTGTAGATTCTGATTCTGCCATAGCATCGGTTATGGTAGCAAACAATTTAGATCTACCTGTAATAACAGTTGACAGGGCTGCCAATGGCGGAAAGGTAGTTTCTCACGTAGCATCTGACAATGTAGAGGGTGGAAAAATGGCTGCTCAGTATGTAGTTGATCAACTTGATGGAAAAGGAAATATAGTTGAACTTGAAGGAATCGCTGGTTCATCAGCTACTCGTGATAGAGGTGCTGGATTTGATAATGAAATTAAAAATAGTAATTTAAATATAATCACTAAACAAAGTGCTGATTTTGATAGAACTAAAGGTCTTTCTGTAATGGAAAACATAATTCAATCAAAAGGTGACATTGATGCAGTATTTGCTCAAAATGATGAAATGGCACTTGGAGCTCTAAAAGCATTACAAGATGCTAATATGAATGATGTATTAGTTGTAGGATTCGATGCTACTGATGATGCCGTAGCATCTGTTCAAAAAGGCAATATGGCTGCTACTATAGCTCAACAGCCTAAACTAATAGGTGAAACTGCTGTAGATTTAGCTCATAGATTCTTATCTGGTGAAAAAGTTGAAAGCTTTGCTCCTGTAGAATTAAAATTAATTGCTAAGAAATAATAAACTTTAATAATAAAAGGTCAATCTAGATTTTCTAGGTTGACCTTTTATTGTATGTATTCAAAAATTTGCTTATCCTCTATCTTTATCCATCCATATCTACCTTCTTCATTTACTACTTTTATACATTCATTCCCATTATAATTATATAACGATACTAACTTAATTTTAGCACCCTTCAAAAGGGTATATGCCTTCACATCTCCAACATTAGTTTCATATACTATTGTTTCTTCTTTAGCCCTATATTCCTTTTCTTTACTAGCTCCAACAACTTGTACCTCTTTTTCATCTACATCTATAAGTTCAGAATGAAATACTCTTTTATAAAGATAATTTATAACAATAGGTTCTTCACCAATAACTTTACTATAATGATTAAAATTTGATGAATTATCTGTATTTGAATAACTAATTTTTATTGTTCCATTTTTATCATCATTATTTATAATTCTTCCATTCATTATAAAGTTATCATTTTTATTTTCATCATAATATATAAATAGATTTGTTTTATAATTTTCAATTTTATCTCCTAAAATTACACATATTTCCTTATTAGTATCTATTTTATTAAAATCGTATATATGTACACTTATATTATTTTCATCATAATATGTTTCTTTCAGCTTACTATTTATATATAAATCCACAATAAAATCACCTTTTTTGTCTTTGTATGATTCTAACTTTACTTCTTCACTATCCCCATCACCATTTAAATCAAAAAAATAAGTTTCATCATAATTTAATTGATTTTGTGCTAAATTCATTTGGAAAAAATTTTCATCTATCTTATCATAATTATATAATATTATTATTGCAAAAATGATTAGTCCTATAGCTTTTTTCATCTGTAACTCCCCCATCCAGATCG
>NZ_JANKBY010000127.1:0-9797 GCF_024621905.1 Terrisporobacter muris | reverse complement strand
ATGTTATTTTATATGAAAATAAATTATTTAAATAAAAATGCTTCTTAAGGAGGTAAATATAATGGCAAAAAAATTAAGAGTAGATAAAGTTCTGTCTAATTTAGGATATGGAAGTAGAGCAGAATTGAAAATGTACTGTAAAAAAGGATTAGTTAAGGTAAATGATAAAGTGATATCCAATCCTGGGACGCAAGTTGATACAGATATTGATAAAATAGAATTTAATAATGAAGTAGTACGATATAGAGAATTTGTTTATATAATGATGAATAAACCAGATGGATATTTATCAGCAACTTTTGATAAAAGAGATCCAATAGTTTTAGATCTAATAGATCCATCCTACTTAACATTTGAACCATTTCCAGTTGGAAGGTTAGATAAGGATACAGAAGGTCTTTTAGTTTTAACTAATGACGGTCAACTGGCTCATAGAGTATTGTCACCTAAGAAACATGTTCCTAAAACATATTATGCAAAAATAGAGGGAATAGTAACACAAGAAGATGTGAAAGCATTTGAAAAAGGTGTTACTTTAGATGATGGATATGAAACTATGCCTTCTCAACTTAAAATTATAGAAAGTGGGGACGTATCAGAAATAGAACTTACTATACATGAAGGAAAATTCCACCAAGTAAAAAGAATGTTTGAGAGTGTGGGCAAAAAAGTAGTATACTTGAAAAGACTGTCTATGGGTAAATTAATTCTAGATGAAACATTAAGTCTAGGTGAATATAGAGAATTAACTGATAAAGAAGTTAAATTAATAGAAGAAAGATAAGATAGTGGAGGAAATTATAGTGAAAAGAAAAGATGTAATTGAATTTGAAGTAGGCTCTATGGAGTTTGGAGGAGAGTCTTCAACTTTAATAGGAAAAAGAAAAATAAAAATGAAGGGCGGAATTACAGGTCAAAAAGTAAAAGCTATTGTTAAAAAAGCAAGAAGTGAAAAGGCTGAAGTAAAACTACTTGAAGTATTAGAAAATTCACCACTAGAAACTTCTCCAGTATGTAAGCATTTTGGACAATGTGGAGGATGTTCTATATTATCTGTTCCTTATGAAAAACAATTAGAAATAAAATCAGAACAAGTTTTAAAATTATTTGAAGAGCAAGGAATAGAAGGATTTGAATTTTTAGGAATAGAAGGAAGTCCAGTAGAAAGATTATATAGAAATAAAATGGAGTATACTTTTGGAGATGAAGTAAAAGGTGGACCTCTTACTTTAGGAATGCATAAAAAAGGAAGACATCTAGATATCATAACTGTTGATGATTGTAGATTAGTAGATGAAGACTTTATAAAAGTATTGAGTTCTACAGTTGAGTATTTTGTAGGAAAAAATCTTCCTTATTATAGAATAAATTCTCATCAAGGTTATTTGAGAAATTTAGTTGTTAGAAAAGGTGTAAATACTAATGAATTAATGGTTAATATAGTAACAACTACTCAAGAAGATTTTGATATGAGTGAGTATAAAGATATGATATTAAACCTTGGAACAAAAGCAGAAGTGGTAAGTATATTACACACTATAAATGATGGACTTGCTGATGCAGTTAATTGTGATGAGTTAAGAATTTTACATGGAAGAGACTATATAGAAGAAGTAGTTTTAGGACTTAGATTTAAAATATCTCCATTCTCATTCTTCCAAACAAACACTAAAGGTGCTGAAAAATTATACAGCATAGCTAGAGAATTTGTGGGAGATCATGAAGGAAAAGTATTATTTGACTTATACAGTGGAACGGGAACTATAGGACAAGTTATGGCAAGTGCTGCGAAACAAGTTTATGGTATAGAAATAATAGAAGAAGCTGTTGTAGCTGCAAATGAAAATACTAAATTAAATGGGCTTGATAACTGTGAATTTATAGCAGGAGACGTGGCTAAAGTAGTTAAGAACCTATCTGAAAAGCCAGACTTAATAATAGTTGACCCACCAAGACCAGGCGTTCATAAAGATGCAATAAGAGATATAAGTGGATTTGGTGCTAATGAAATAGTTTATATTTCATGTAATCCTAAGACTTTAGTTTTAGATATAAAAGGATTTGAAGCTTATGGATATAAAGTGGAAAAAGTTAAATGTATGGATATGTTCCCAAATACACCACATTGCGAAACTATAGTAAAATTAAATAAATAATTGTATTTATCAATTAAAGTCTAATTATCTCTAATAAACTTTAATTATAATCTGTTAAAATATGATTAAATTTAAGGAATAGAACTGATAAAATGGAAGACAAAATAAATATAATTAGAAGTAATGTAAGTACAGGGATTAATCAATATATTGATTAATCCCTGTACTTACATTTTAATCAAATTTTAGGGTAATTGTAATGAAGATTTGGTTATTTTAAGACTTAGAAATCGACACTTTTTATTAATTAAACTCTAATTTAACTTTAGAAAGTTGGATATTTTACTATAGCTCATGATAATAAAATTAAAATATAATTTAGTGCTTATACTAGAAACATAATAATTGTAAAGTTTTGTAGAATGTCTTGATACAGTGAGGTATAATCACAAGCGACAAATATGATATAATGTGAAAAAAGAGTAGGAATAAAGTAGAAGTCTATAACCACAAATAAAAGAAGATTTGGAGAGGAGTGTCGAATGAAATGTTTATATTTCCATGGTATACGTTAAACGATCAAATTAAAATTACATCAAATGCCAGTAGGGAAGAAAGGTTACAGATGAAAAGAACAGACCGTATGAGATATATGAACGTGCCGTTTGCTATTAATATTATGTCAGGTAACCAATATGAAGAAAAACAAAACATTTCTTTTGGAGGAATAAGTGAAGGAGAACGATTTACTGCTAGGCAAAAAACACAATGTAAAGAACAGGTGGATGGAAAAATGATTTTTCCAAGTGAATGGGGAATTCAAATGCATCAACATGATTATTTTGAATTAATGTATGTGCTAGAGGGAAGTGTGGAACAAAAAATTGAAAATAGCACTTACATATATAAAAAAGGACAGGCTTGTTTTATCAATCGTAATACAAAGCATTGTGAAATATCAGGAAAGGATTTTTCTGTAGTTTATTTATGCTTGTCAAAAGAATATGTTAGAAGGTTAATAGAGATGACAAGTAATTCTTCAGGTATGATTTACCGATTTCTGAACTCTAACTTGCAAGAAAAAGCTACTTATAAGAAAGATTATTTGTTTTTAAATGCGTTTCAAAATGAAGAGGTTATTAAGTGTACATGTTATTTATTTGAAAAAATGACAAAAGAATTAGAGGAGAAGAATCCAGGGTACTTATTTATTTTTCACGGTTTAGTAGAAAGGGTCTTTAATATTTTACAAGATAAAAATAAGTATCAGCTTTTATATGTTTCCTTAGATTCTACTGTAGAAGAAATACTTTTCACACGGATTAAAGATTTTATTGAAGAAAACCCAGGAAAGTGTTCCAGACAGGAGATTTCTACAAAATTAAATTATAGTGGGGATTACTTGAATCGAATCGTAAAAAAATATACGGGGCTTAATATTACACAGTATTGTCAAAAGGTTGCACTAAATGAAACAAAAAGGCTATTGCGCGAGGGTAATATGAGTATTTCAGCTATTATTGATAAGGTTGGTTTTAAAAATCATAGTTATTTTTATGAACTTTTTAAAAAAGAATTTGGTGTGCTACCAAGTGAATATAGAAAAATGCATAGATAAACAGGTCTGAATATGATATAAGAATATATAATATGTCGTGTTTACAACAGTATTTTTCTCACAATATGTGTAGTAAGATTAATATTAGAAATTGATTGTACTATACAAGGGGGGAAGACATGCAAATAATAGGAAAAAATGTAAATATGTCTCAAGTGTATGAAGGAGAAGTAAAAGGTCGTGAGATGTTTGGTCATGCCATTGCAGGTTTTGGACAAAATCTTATTTTTGGATTATGGAGTAGCTATATGCTTGTCTTTTATACAGATATTTTCGGTATTTCAGCAGGAGCAGCAGGCATTATTATGTTACTGACAAGAGTATGGGATGGATTTAATGACCCTATGATGGGATCTATTGCTGACCACACTAGAACCAAATGGGGAAGATATAGACCATGGCTTTTATTCATGTCACCGATTATTGTAATTTTTTTAGTACTAAATTTTAGTTCACCAGACTTATCACCTGTAGCTAAGATCGTATATGCAAGCATTACTTATGTTATGATGAGTATGGCATTTACAGCAGTAGATGTTCCATATTGGACTATGCCAGCTGCAATGTCTGCAGATGTACAGAAACGCTCTAGAATTATTAGTTTTTCTCGTATGTCAACAACAGTAGCAACAACAGTTCTTGGTGTTATCGCAGTACCTTTGATTAATGCATTTGGTCAAGGAGATATGAAAAAAGGTTATATGATGACTGCACTAGCAATTGGTCTTGTTGGAGCAAGCTTTTATCTGATTGGATTTGCGAATATTAGGGAACATGTACAGCCAATAGCAAATCAGAAAATTGGTTTTAAGAGTTCTGTAAGAGCAATTGTTCGAAATAAACCACTATTATTATTACTTGCTTGTGGTTTACTTGGAAATACTGGGACAATGTTAAAACAGGGTATGGTAATCTACTATGTACAGTACTGTGTTGGTGATTTTAATTTAATACCAATTTTTAGTGTATTATTTTTACCAGGTATGATTTTAGGTCTTGCAATTGCACCAATATTTACGAAAAGATTTGATTCGAAAACTGTATTTATTGGTTCTAGAATTTTTGGAATTGTAGTAGACGTTATCTTCTTCTTTGCAGGATTTAGTAATATTCCACTTACAATGTTCTTGTATGCATTAACAAGTATTCCACTTGGAATTTCATCAGTAGTTTCTGCAACTATGCTTACAAATACAATTGAGTATGCTGAGTGGAAATTTGGAAATCGTCAGGAAGGTTTAATCAGCTCTACACAAACTTTAACAGCAAAAATTGGAATGGCATTAAGTGTTGGTGTTACAGGACTTGTTTTACAAATTGCAAACTATGTACCAAATCAGGTGCAGACACACGAAACACAGATGATGATTCATGGAGCATTTACTTTATTCTGTGCGGTAGTAGGTTTACTTGGAATTATTCCAATGCTATTTAATAAATTTACAGATAAAAGACATGCAGAAATTGTGAAAGAGTTAGAAGAACGTAGAAAACAAGCAAGACAGTAAAAAGGAGTGACTATATGAGAAATAAACAAAACTTTGATAGGGATTGGACATATATAATTGATGAAGTAGGTCCACTGGCAAAAACATATGCTAAAAGTGGAATAATTGCTGGTATTACAAATGCGGTAGATGGTGAATTGTTTGAACCATTTGCAGGAGCTGGCAACATGATAAGAGCTTTGCAAGATATTCTACCTGCAGGTGACGATGCAAAGGAAAATGTCGATGCTGCTAATATGTTAATGGGAAATCTTCCTGAAAAGGCTAAATCGGCAAAGGATTGGAAAAAGGTAAACTTACCACATGACTTCCGTGTAGAGATTGGTGTATCAGATGATGCGACAAACTGGGCACAAGGATATATTCCTGATGGTATTGCATATTATAGAAAAGCATTTAAAGTATCTAAAAGTTTACTAGGAAAACGTATAGTATTAGAATTTGATGGTGTAATGCGTAATGCATCTTTCTGGTATAATGGTTGTTTTATTGGAGATCATTATTCAGGATATACTGGATTTCAATTTGATGTAACAGAACTTACTAAGTATGGTGATGAAGAAGGGGATAACGTTATCTTGGTTCGTTGTGATACTACAAATGGAAGTGAAGGATGGTGGTATGAAGGCGGTGGTATTTATCGTCATACATGGCTGACAACTTATGAAAATATTCATGTGGATCGTTGGGGTGTATTTGTAAAGCCAATAGTAGAGGGTAAAAATGCAAATCTTGAAATAGAAACTACTGTTTGTAATGAAACTTTTGAAGAAGCTAAATATACAGTACGTACCGTGATTACTGATCCAACAGGAAAAGAAGTTGGAATTGTAGAAACAGAAGGAAATCTTCCAATCTACGGGAAAGAGACATTAAAGAGTTATTTGAATCTAAAGGATGTTTTCTTATGGGATTGTAGTAATCCATGTCTTTATACAGCTACTACTGAAATTTTTGTATCAGGGGAGTTAGTTGATAATTATAACACTACATTTGGTATCCGAAGCATTGCCTACACAGAACAAGGCCTTTTATTAAATGGTGTACAGACACCTTTATACGGAACTTGTTTCCATCAGGATTTTGTAGGAGTAGGTGCTGCTATTCCAGATGCAATTCAGAACTATAAGATTCAAAAAATTAAAGAAATTGGTTTTAATGCATTTCGTTCTTCGCATAATCCAGCAACCTTAGAATTATTGGATGCTTGTGATCGCTTAGGTGTTTTAGTAATTAATGAAAATCGTATTATCGAAACAACAAAGCATAGAATGGAAGATTTAGAAGAATTGATTAAAAGTTCAAGAAATCATCCATCTGTTTTTGCATGGAGTATGTCAAATGAAGAAATTTTTGCAGGAAGCTATCAGGCATTACGAATTTTGGATAAAATGTTACCATTTGCAAAAAATTTAGATGATAGTAGGTTATTCTTATCTGCAGAAGCTTTTCTTTCTGGGGAAATGGCAGCAAAATATGGATTAGAACTTTATGATGTGTTTGGAATGAATTATGCAGAATCGGCGTTAAATGATAATCAGATAAAGAAATTATCTTCTGAATATCCAGGTATGAAGTTCCTTAGTACAGAAAGTGCGTCTTGGTATACAACTAGGGGTATTTATGAAGATAATAAGGAACGTGGACATTGTTCTGGCTATGGAACTCGCTATGTTATGATGGGTGGAGAAGGCGGCCCAAATGCAGGAGGAACTGCAAAACCATGGAGAACTTGGAATTTCTATGAGGAAAATCCAAAGACGGGAGGGTTCTTTATATGGACAGGTTTTGACTATCGTGGAGAGCCAACACCATTAAAAGATTATCAGGTATGCTCAAATTTTGGAATCATGGATACTTGTGGTTTCCCAAAAGATGACTGTTTCTACTATCAGGCACGAATGAAAGAAACACCAATACTTCACATTATGCCACACTGGACATGGGATAAAGAAGGAGATATAAAAGTAATTCGCTTATATACAAATTGTGATGAGGCAGAACTGTTCTTAAACGGTAAATCATTGGGAAGAAAACCATTAGAAGAAGATTGGATTCAGTTTGACGTTGAATACCATCCGGGTGAATTATTGGCAGTTGGGTATCGAGGAGGAGAAATAGTAGCTCGTGATATACAAAGGACTGCTGGAAAACCTGTAGCAATTCATATGACAGCAGATCGTAATGTAATTCACGGCGATGGTATGGATGTTGCCTGTGTAACTGTATCTATAGTAGATGAGCATGGAATTATTGTTCCAAATGCAGAAAATAATGTAACATTTGATGTATCTGGGGCAGGTTATTTATTGGGACTTGGAAATGGTGATCCAGGATGTAGAGAGAATGATAAGGCATCAAGTAGACATGCTTTTTCAGGTTTGATTCTTGCCCTGGTTCAATCTGAGGAACAAACAGGAAAAATCAAGGTTCGTGCAACTTCACCAGAGTTGGAAGCTTGTGAACTTGTATTAACAGCACAATAAAAGATATAAAAAGTGCAAACATAGCGTGTCATGTTTGCATTTTTTATGTTAAATTTAGAATAGGTTTAACATATTTTATATAAATTGAAGATTAATTTAATATTATACTTTGTAATATAATAATTATGAGAATGAAAACTTTAAGATTAGTAGGAAGATTTAGGGTATTTGTATTAAGAATGCTAAATTTGCATATATGAATCTAAAACTTTATATTATGTTTTGTGAAATATAGAAAAATAAAATTATATATCTCTATAAAATTTAATAGTAACATGATAATGAAAACCTTTTATTTTAATGTTATACTAGAGAAAACTGCTAAATTTTTAACAGTATTACTTAGGAACTAATTCTTGTTTCTAATGACAAATAGGGGGGGAATTAAACATGAAAATAACTGAAGGATACATGCCTTTTGAAGGTTTCAAAACTTATTATCGTGTAGTAGGTGAAGCAACAGAAGGTAAAAAACCATTAGTACTACTTCATGGAGGGCCAGGCTCTACACACAACTACTTTGAAGTATTAGACAAAATAGCTGAAAGTGGTAGACAAGTAATAATGTATGATCAAATAGGTTGTGGTAATTCATTTGTGGAAGGTCATCCTGAATTATTCAATGCTGATACTTGGATAAAAGAACTTATTGCATTAAGAGAACATTTAGGGCTTGATGAAATTCATTTATTAGGACAATCTTGGGGAGGAATGCAGGCTATTTGGTATGCACTTGAGTACAAACCAAAAGGAATTAAGTCATATATTCTTTCATCTACTCTTTCTTCTGCAAGCCTTTGGGAAACAGAGCAAAAAAGAAGAATATCATATATGGATGAAGCTGATCAAAAAGCTTTACTTGATGCAGTAAATACAGGAGATTATTCTAGTAAAGAATATAGTGATGCTTTAGATAAATTTATGAAAATGTATTGTGCAGGCGAGGTAACTGAAAATGATCCAGAATGCTTAAGAAGACCTAAGAAATCAGGAGCTGAAGCGTATGTTGTAGGATGGGGACATAATGAGTTTTCTCCATCAGGAACACTAGCTGGATATGAATTCACGGATAGATTACATGAAATAGAGGAACCTTGCTTAATAACCAATGGAGCAATTGATTTGTGTTCACCATATATTGCAAAAACTATGTATGATAGAATTCCTAATAGCAAATGGGAATTATTCCAATACTCAAGACATATGCCTTTTGTAGAAGAAAATGAAAGATATATGAAAGTTTTAAATGAATGGTTAGAAGCTAATGATTAATAAGTAATAATAAAACTTAATATGGAAGATATTAAGTTTAACTATTAAAAAATAGATAATTACAAAAAGAGAGATTAAATAATATTTATTTACTCTCTCTTTTTATTTTAGGGTAAGGTGAAAAGCTCCTAGGATTCTCATATGTTGATAAACAAATAAAAATATGTTAGAATATGGAATAAAATGGTTAATTTTAATTATTATGAAATGAGATAGATATAATGAAAGATAAGTTAGTAAATTTTACAAAAACAATGATTTTTTCTCATTTATTTAATCAAAAATTAAATAATAAGGTTTGGGTTTTTTCTTCTACAAATAACGAAGAATTTAATTATAACTCTAAATATCTTTTTATATATGTACTAGAAAATGAAAAGGATATAACACCATACTATGTGATAAATGATGATAATGAACGAGAGAGATTAAAAAGAAAGTATGGAGAATCATTTTTCATTGAAACAAAAACATTAGAAGGAATTAAGACAGTATTATCAGCAGGCGTTTGGTTCACATCAGCAGGACTTCCTTTATATGGAACTAAATTTAACAACAATAGGCAAATCATAAATTTATGGCATGGAGTTCCCTTAAAAAAAATTGCATTATTAGAAAACAATTATAGTAAATTAAAAAAAATATATTTTAAAACAATATTCTCAAAGAATTACTCATATATACTAACAACTTCAAAAAATTTAATTAATATTATGAAGGATAGTTTTGGTGTGGATGAAAGAAAAGTAAAAGTATGGGGTCAACCTAGAAACGATGTAATATTTAAGAATGTAAATAAAGATATTTTAGAATCATT
>NZ_JANKBY010000126.1:0-9816 GCF_024621905.1 Terrisporobacter muris | reverse complement strand
TTCCCTGCTGTAGATATTTATAAATCAGGAACAAGAAGAGAAGACTTATTACTTTCAGAAGAAGAAAAAACAGCTTTATGGAAATTGAGAAAAGAAATGAGCAACAATTCTATATTAGAAGTTACAGGAAACTTCTGCTAGTGTTAAATAACTTAACGATAAATGTTTTTTGATGAAATTAGTTTTTTTACTGATAGTTATGTAAATTGTCTAGTACATCTTTTACACAAGAAAATAAAAGAGATACTGAAAATAATATTATAACTCGTGAAATAAGGAGAGAATTATGTTAAAATCAATCCTCAAATTACTCCTAAGAATATATTAAATAAGGGAAAAAATTTTATAATTTTGAAGAATTAAAATTAGCAATATATAAATATATGTAGTTTTACAATAAAAAGATTAAAAGGTCTGACTCCCATGGAATATGGAGAGCAGACCTTAGTTGCTTAGTTTTTATTTTTAGACTGTCTATTTGACATAATTCAGTTCATTTATCACTTACGGCTTTTATTTATGAATTTAATTATATAATTTAGGTATACAATTATTAAAAAGTAATTATTTTCTTAAACTATCCATCAAATCCTCAAACTCTTCAAAGTGAAGAGACTGCATTCCATCACTTAAGGCTTTACTTGGATTTGGATGTACTTCTATCATTAATCCATCTGCACCACAAGCCATGGCTGCAAGCGACATAGGTTTAACAAGTTCCCTAACTCCAGTCCCATGACTTGGGTCAACTATCACAGGAAAATTAGTTTTGCTTTGTACAATAGGAACTGCTGCTAAATCAAGTGTATTTCTAGTATAATCATTATAAGTTCTTATACCTCTTTCACACATTATGATTTTATTATTTCCTTCCTTTGCAATATAATCTGATGCTCCAATCCACTCACTTATGGTTGCTGCTATTCCCCTTTTTAACATAACAGGTTTGTCTTGCTTTCCCAATTCAGTAAGTAATGTGAAGTTTTGCATATTTCTAGAACCTACCTGAATTATATCGCTTACTTCGTATAATTTTTCCAAATCTCTGACATCCATTAATTCTGTTATAACTGCCAAAGAAGTTTCTTCTTTTACTGCTTTTAAAATTCTCAGACCTTCTTCTTTTAAACCTGTAAATGAGTTTGGTGAAGTTCTTGGTTTAAAAGCTCCACCTCTAAGTACATTAGCTCCTTGTGATTTTACAAACTTTGCCGTATTTAGAAGTTGCTCATAACTTTCTATGGCACAAGGACCTGCCATTATGACCTTGTCCTTTTTTAACCTTATCTTCTTATCACATGAGTCTATGGTAATTTTTACATCCTTATAAAAGAGTGTACTATTCATAAGCTCGAAACTCCTTAATTTTTTAAAATATTAATCTTTTTATAGGTAGCAGATTATTTTGTTAAAAGTTTCATTTTCAAAGTTATAAATCACCTTATCAATTTCTGTCACTTTAACTGCCTTCATCAAACTGTTTGACACAAAAGCAAAATCATACTCACCGACTTCTTCTAATTTTATTTCACATTCCACTACTTCTATTTGTAAACCTCTGCAAACATTTAAGATTTTTGACTTCATAATACCATTTAACAGTGGTAAATCTTTATGTGGTGTGTAAACTTTATTTTCTTTTATAAAAAATATATTACTCATGGAACATTCTAAAATTATATTTTCACAAGTAACAAAGATAGCATCATCAAAATTATTTTTCATAGCATACTTTTTAGTATAAATATTTTCATAATAGTTTGTAGTTTTATGCTTATAGACTATACTATTGCCTCTTTTAAAAGGTGCTACTGTTAATTTAAATCCATTATTATAAGTGTCTTCGTTATAGCTTATCTCCCTAGTTGAAATATTATAACCTTCATCAAATACTGTTAGTCTAAGAGCCTTGTTTTCAACTTTATTTTCTTCGATATAATTTAAAACAGCTTTTGTTAAAAACTCCTTATTATTACTAATATCTAAATCTAACTCTTCTATGGATTTAAACATTCTATCCATATGCAAATTCAAATCAAGTGGTCTTTCTTCAACTTTTATGGTTTCAAACAACCCCATACCAAATTTAATTAATCCACTATTAAAACTTACACTACTCTTCATAATAACCTCTTAAAGTTTTCATAATAGACTGCGCTTTGTCCAAAGTTTCTTGGTATTCTTCACCAGGGTCAGAACCCCAAGTCATACCTCCACCCACTTGGAAGTAAACTTCATCTTCTTTTTTTATAATAGTTCTTATGGCTATATTTAAATCCATATCTCCATTAAAGCCAATATATCCTATAGAACCTGTGTAAACATTTCTCTGAGTTGGTTCCAGTTCATCTATAATTTCCATAGCCCTAATCTTTGGAGCTCCTGTTATGGATCCTCCTGGAAAAGTTGCTTTGATAACATCTACTGCATCTTTGTTATCATCAAGTTCTCCAACAACTGTTGCAACTAGATGGTTAACATTTGCATAAGGCTCTATTACAAATAACTCTGGTACTTTTACACTTCCTATTTTAGAAATCCGTCCTATGTCATTTCTTTGTAAATCCACTATCATTAGTAATTCTGCCTTATCTTTTTCACTATTTCTAAGTTCTTCTTGAAGTTTCAAATCTTCTTCTTTATTTTTACCTCTAGGTCTTGTACCTTTTATAGGTCTTGTTTCCAACTTTCCATCTATACATTTTATAAATCTCTCTGGAGAGTTAGATAAAATATTAAACTCATCAAAGTTTAAATAAGCTCCAAAAGGTGCAGGACTTATTCTTCTCAAATCTCTGTATAATTCATAACTAGATAAAGTAGTTTTTCCATTAAATCTTTGTGTTAAATTTGCTTGATATATATCTCCACTTTTTATGTACTGTCTAACTTTTTCGACACCATCTTCAAATTCTTTTTTAGTAAAATTAGATGTAAGCCTAGTTGGAGGAACTTCTTTTTTTTCATAACAAATTGGATTAACTCCATTTATTTCGGCTTCACTGATTTTACACTCAACAACAAAAGCAATATCTGCTTCTTTTTTCAAATCTAAATCTGGTGTTGCAATATATGTTTTTTCTTCTAAATGGTCCACCACTATTACATAGTCATAAAAACCAAAATATAAATCATAAACATCTAAGTCTTTCTTTGCAGTTTGTGGTAATTTTTCAATATAATTACCTAAATCGTAAGACAAGTAACCTACTGCTCCTCCTATAAAAGGAATATGAGTATTATTTTCCACCTTATATTTATTCAACTCTTCTTGTAAATAATTTAGTGGATTTTCTTCACTATTTTTATATTTTAAAGTTTTAAAAGGATTACTACTTATAAAAGAGTATCTTCCTAATTTATTTTTATCCATGGCACTATCTAAAATAAAACTATCTTTTTCATCTTTAAATAATGTGAATATTTCAAAAGCACTTAATTTAGTCTTAATCTCTTTTATCATCTTAAACTTCCGCCCTTTCTCTAGCTTCATTTATAAAATTTTTAAGTATTTCATGCCCTTGCTGTGATAAGATTGCCTCTGGATGGAATTGTACTCCCTCAATAAGGTACTTTTTATGTCTAATTCCCATTATTTCACCTTCCTTAGTTAAAGCAGTAATTTCCAACTCCTCTGGTAAGCTTTTCTCATCCACAACTAAAGAGTGATATCTTGTTACATTCAAAGGATTACTTAAGTTTCTAAAAACACCCTTACTACTATGCTTTATAGGGTGTACCTTTCCATGTACTGGTTCCAATGCTTTTACCACTTGTCCTCCAAAAACATGTCCTATAGTCTGATGACCTAAACATATACCTAGAATTGGCTTTTTACCTTTAAAATGATTTACCACATCTATACATATACCTGCCTCTGTTGGTGAGCATGGCCCTGGTGATAAAACTATAATTTCTGGATTTAAACTTTCTATTTCTTCTAATGTTATCTCGTTATTTCTTTTTACTAATATTTCTTCTCCCAATTCCCCCATATATTGAACTAAGTTGTATACAAATGAATCGTAGTTATCAATCATAAGAATCATGAAAATACCCCCCTTGTAAAATATATTTTTAACAATTACAATATAATTATAGTATAATTTTTCCATTTAAACTTTTATTTTTTTTATTTTTTATAAATTAATGCTTTATATCTTTTATCATGATATTTATTCATAAAATATCTTTTATACATACCTGGAATTTTAATGTTAAATTACTTAATCTTTTAAAATTAAACATTACAAAAGCACTTACATAAATAAGTGCTCTTTATCAATAAGCTATGCAATCACTTTTTAAAAACATAATCAATCTTCAACATCAAATCAATCAAATCCTAACCATACTTCTTACATTTAACAAAACCAAAGCCCTTAACCCCTCTAAGTTCCTCCAAGCATTTCGGACATTTTACAATGAGTTTACTTTCTATTAGTGTCACGCTCTTTCAAAAGGTGACTTCGGTTGTACTGAACTTATTAATTTTTTGTATAATGATGTTTAGGATTTTCAGCTATTTCATTATATTTTCCGTGTTCAACTATAGTGAATTTTTCATAAATCCGCTTAACTTGTTTACGATAATCAATTTGTATTTATTAGAAAACAAACTTATCATTATTTTAGATAGTATTTAAAAGAGGAAATTAGAAAATGAATATAAACTTGACCGCTGTGTGTGATAAAGAAATTGTAGCAAAAGTGGATCGATTTAAGCATCGTAATTGTTACCAGGTACTTATTATGCATGATGCAAAAAGCATAATAAACGAAATAGTTAAAAATATTAAATAAAAATTGTTTAAATAATCGTATTCATTGGTATATAATAGAAGATGTCCTTTTCAATTTATATAATTATATATTAGATTAGGTCATTAATAATATTACGGAGGAATAATTATGGCAGGAAATAAAATAATATGTCATTGCAAAAATGTTTCTTATATAGATATAAGAAAAGCAATGATAGACGGTGCAAGAACTTTAGAAGAAATCAAAGAAAAAACAGGGGCAGCTACTGGATGTGGTAGATGTGCTGGTGCTATAGAAGAAATATTAGCTTCTGTATGTGGATGTAACAATGTATCATTAGAAGACGTTGTAAATGCAGTAAACAACGGATGTGATACAGTTGAAAAAGTTGCCGAAGCTACTAAAGCAGGTTCTGCTTGTGGAAGATGTAAAGCTTTAGTTCAAAACGTTATAGATTTAAAAAGATAGTTTATAAAAAAGAGGGAAAACTAAATTTTAGTTTTCCCTCTTTTTTATTTATTAATTGAATTTAATTTTATTAATTTGTCTTATTAATTTAATTTGCAAAATCAAAAATATATTTTGTACAATAGTTTAATAAATAGTTAAATGTTTATTAAAAATACTTATCTATAGTAATTACGCAATTATATAAAGGATTTAATTTTTTAATTTCCTCAATCATTTTAGATTTAAGTTCCTCTTCTTTTTCCTTTGTATTAATATCGTACGCATCCACGACTATATCAAATATAAGATTTATCTTATTTTCTCCTTCAGTAATTCTAAAATCATGCATAGATTTTATAGACTCATATCTTAAAAGTATGTTTTGCACATCACCTTTAAGAGCATTTATTTTATCATCATGGATACACATAGGATCCATGTGTATTACCAAATATATATTTAACTTTTGTGATATTTCTCTCTCTGCAGTATCTATAATTTCATGTATTGTTATTAAGTCGATGTTTGATGGTATTTCAGCATGAATAGATGCCATACATTTTCCCACACCATAATTATGAATTATTAAATCATGAACACCAATTATATGATCATAAGAAAGTACTCCTTGTTTAATAGCTTTTACCAATTCTTCGTCTGGTGCTTCTCCAAGAAGTGGGCTTATTGTATCTTTTACTAAAGAATAACCTGCGTAAAGTATAGCTGCTGAAACAACTAAACCTACATAACCATCTATTGGCAATGTTGTAAATTTGGCAGCAACAAATGAAATTAGAACACAGCTAGAAGTAAATACATCTCCTAGAGCATCAACAGACGCTGCCTTTAAAGCAGAAGAATTTATTTTTTCTCCCACATATTTATTAAATCTACTAAGCCATAATTTTACTATTAAAGATAAAAGCAATAAAATAAATGGTATCATTTCAAAAGTTATTGGTACAGGATTCATAATTCTATCTATAGATGATTTTATAAACTGAACACCAACAAGCATAACCATAAATGCAACAATTAAAGCTGATAAATACTCCATCCTTCCATGGCCAAAAGGATGCTCCTTATCTGCTGGTCTGTTTGCAAGCTTAATACCTATCATAGTTATAACGGAAGATGCCATATCAGACAAGTTGTTAAAACCATCAGCTAAAACAGAAACACTACCACTAATAAGTCCCACAGTAATTTTTACTGCCGATAAAATTAAGTTACATATAATTCCCACTATACTTCCCAAATATACATAAGAGTTTCTAGTTTTTTCATCTTCTATGTTTTGATGATTTTTTATAAATTTTTCTGTTAAATACTTAGAAATCATTTTTTTCTCCTTTTATAACTCTTCTTAATTATATTATTATGCTTCTAATATAATAATATATAGGAATATTACTTGTCAAAGACTGGAAGTAAATATTTCTATATATCATTATACACATAAATAGAGAAGAATTTATAACTCTTCTCTACTTTACATATATTTATATATTTTACTTCCACGTAAAAAGTAATAACCTTCTAAGGCTATTACTTCTTTTTAGTCATATTAATTATATATTAAACTCATACACCTAATATTTATTCTTCAAATAATATATCAGTTAACTCTTCATCATACTTTTCTACCAGCTCTTCATTATCATAAATTACTGCTAATTTTAATTCTTCCAAAAGTTTTTCTATTTTTTCACATCGTTTCTCATCTTCTTTTATTGCTGGATTACTAATTTTCTTTTCTGCTAATTCTATTGTACCCTTTACACTTCCTGCCAAATTGTAATTTTCCCATTCATCTATTTTAAATCTTTCATATAAATTCTCATCTACCAAAGCGTCTTGTGGCAGTTTAATTAATTTAAAGTTATCTATGATTTTATTAATTGAATCACCTGTGCTAACTATGGTAGCTCTAACTTCCAAAATTCCATTTAAATCATAATCAAACTGAACCTCTATGCTCTGTTCTCCTGCTTTACCCTTTGGCACACCTTTTAATAGAAAATCTCCTATCTTCTCATTATCTTCTGCCAACTCTTCATTTCCCTCATATACTTCTACTCTAACCTCTTCTTGGTTATCTACTGCTGTATAATAGACTTTCTTTTTAGAACAAGGGATACTACTATCTATTGGAATTATACAGTCAAAAGCACCGTTTATTACTTTTCCATCACCTATTTTTATTATGCTTGTGCCTAAGTTGTAACTACATTTATCAGTTATAATAAGATTTTCTTCACAAGTAATTTGATTACTTTTTATACCTGCTTGAATTGCAGCTCCCATGGAAACAGCTTCATCTGGATTTATTCCTGAGATAATTTTCCCCTTAAACTTGCTTTCCACCAACTCTCTTACAGCAGGTATTCTACTTGAACCTCCTACTAAAAGTACAGTATCAATATCTTTTGCTTTTAAACTTGCTGCCTTTAATGCTTCATCAATTTTTTCTGTAGTTTTCTCTACTAAATCCTTTGTCAGTTCATTAAATTTATCTCTTTTTAGTTCAATACTTATGGATACAGGCTTATTATCAATAACAGTAATAAAAGGTATGTTTATAGTAGTTGAAGGTTGATTTGATAATTCTTTTTTTGCACTTATAGCAGCTTCTTTTACTCTTAATTTTATACTTAATTTATTTTGTACATCTATACCATGGTATAAGTTTTGCTTGTAGATTCTTTCAAATTCCTTTTCTATGTATTTTTCTATTCTACTATCAAAGTCCTTTCCACCTAATCTATCATTACCTCTACTTGATTTTACATCTAATATACCTTCAAACATTTCCAAAATGGATACGTCAAAAGTTCCTCCTCCAAGATCATAAACAAGAATTTTTTCTTCTTTATCTAAATTATTTATACCATATGCCATGGCTGCTGCTGTTGGCTCATTGATAATTCTCTCTACCTTTAACCCTGCCATTTCTCCAGCCAGCTTTGTTACTTTTCTTTGAGAATTGTTAAAATTTGCTGGCACAGTAATAACAGCTTCTGTTATCTCTTCCCCCAAATAATCTTCTGCATATTTTTTCAACTCTTTTAAAATCATACTTGATATTTCATGGGGCATGTATTCCTTGTCTCCCATGGAAATTTTCGTATCTGAACCCATAAGTCTTTTTACTTCTGCCACAGTTCTATCAGGGGAAGGTATTAGCTGATTATAAGCTACCTGACCAACAATAATAGTATTATCTTCCTTTTTCCCAACTACTGATGGAACAATCCTATTTCCAAAACAGTCTGGAATAATCTTAGGTTCATCATTTTCTATATAAGCTATTTCTGAAGTAGTTGTCCCCAAATCGATTCCAATTATTTTTCCCATTTCATCCTCTCCTTATAATATAATTTTAAGCTACCTTGCAATAATTACTGAGGCAGGTCTAATAACTCTACCTCTAAACATATATCCCTTTTCAATAACACTAATAATTTCCTTACTTTCTCTTGACTGGTCTTCTTCCACTGCAATACATTTATGTAGCTCTGGATTAAATAACTCTCCCATGGATTTAATCTCAACTAAATTGATTTCGCTAATTTCCTTCCTGATTACTTTTTTCATTATTTCCAAGTTATGTGAAAATTCCTCATTATCTAAAGTAAGTATAAACTTATGAAAGCTATCTATTTGGTCTAAAATTAAGATTATTTTCCTATAAATTTTTATTTCATTTGCCTTTTTTTCTTCTATTTCCTTTTTTAGTTTAAAATTTTCCTTACTATTTCTATGCAAATCTTCTTTTAAGGACTCAATAGACATTATGCTTTTCTTACTATTTTTATTAATTGTTTTTAAGTCACTTTTCATACTCACCATAACTTGAAGTAAATCTTGTATATTCAATTCTTTCTTTACTTCATCACCCTCACTCAACATCTACCCCTCCTTATTATTTAGTTATACAAATTAACTTATTTAATATATATGATTGATGAGCAAAATTATTTTATATATAATCTAATTAATCGAGAAATATTAAAATTTAAGGAGGTTTTATTATGGCTCTTATGGAAGATTTATTATTAAAAGGTTATATAGATGAAAATCTAGAGGAAAATGTTGAAAGTGCCACAGCTGATTATTTAGTACGACTACTCACTTATTGCGCCAAAGCTGACACAGAAATTTCACCTGAGGAAAGAGATTATATTATAAATTATATTGAATCTTTTGATATGAATAATAGTGAGGAAACTTGGCTATTTGCACAGTACGACTATGGAAGATTTCATGATTATAATAAGGAAACAATTATATCTCTAAAAAGATCCATAGACAATCTTCTAGATAAGAAAGATCTTGATTTCAAAATTCTTTATCATCTTATAAGCTTATGCTTAATAAATAGCGAAACATTAAATGACACCCAAGCTGAAATAATAAGCGATTTTATAAGTGTATTTAATTTAGATGCTAATACTTGCGATGAAATATACGATAGGATATCGAAAGAAAAAAATAAGGAAATTGAAGAATATGATGATAATGTAGATAAGCTAGATGAATATTATGAAATACTAGGTTTAAATAAAAATGCTACAAAAGAAGACTTAAAAAAACAATATG
>NZ_JANKBY010000125.1:0-9841 GCF_024621905.1 Terrisporobacter muris | reverse complement strand
TAATATATAACAACTATTTTATCTTGTTTTTTAGCAAGATACCCACCTTTGTTCAATACAGGATTTTGATATAATTTCCTTACAATAAAAAATTCGCTTCGCTCATATCGCCAACGGCTTCGCCCGTTGCTCAAGTTGTAAAGTTGGAAATTATACGTTATCCATAAATCAGATAACATATAATTTCCTTACAATTAAAATAAGTCAAGTCATTACAATGACTTGACTTACTTCAGATTTTTTCTATTTAAATACTGCTTGTGCTATTAGTCTATCAAATTCTCTAATATCTACACCTTTTTGTAGATTTATTTTTATATGACCTGCTCTTGTCCATAATTCAACTTCTGCATTTAAATCAAATAGTTTCCCTGCATTTTCAGTTGACCACATGTTTATTGATGAATATGGTAAAGAATAGATTTCTACTTTTTTACCTGTTAATCCTTGTGCATCTCTTACTATTAATCTTTTGTTAGTAAAAATTGCACTATCCCTAAATGTTTTGTATGCTGCAACAGCTGTTTCTCCAGGTACTAATACCTCTTCTACATCTTCTGGTATCGGACATTCACTTACAAAAGTCCATTGTAATATATTTGTTGTTTCTGCCATGACATTCTTCCCTTCAATAAGTAATATTCTTTTACATTGTATCAAATTATAGCATAAAAGAATATATATCAATATTTTCCATAGTGAAAACGTTCTTGTTAGAAATAAAGCTACTATATTAATGATTTCATAGTAGCTATTTCTTTTATTTAATTTTTATATATTTTTTATCACTAAAATTTCTATAAACTTTTTAATTATATAATATTAAGCTTCTTTTTTACTTAGTTTACTCCAGTTTACATATCCATATATAGAGTTTATTAAGTATGCAGCCCACATTACTATCATCGTAACGCTACCTTCTGGAGTATTTAATAACATTACCCACATTAATATAGAAACAAGATTAACAAGTATCCACACTAACCATTGCTCTTTGTATCTCATTACTTGTAATATTAAGGCAACAACTGATGTAACTGTAGTTATTGAGTCTATAAGTTGAAGATTTCCACCTAGAGATTTTAATAATTGGTAATATAAGAATATAGCTATTCCTAAACCTATAAATAATATTATTACTTGATTTTTTGTTAATGCTTTAGCTTCAACATTTCCATCGTCATCTTTTCTCTTGTTCCATAATAAAAATCCTATAATATTCATTGGAATAAAGTAAAGTGCATTTAACATTACTTCACCGTATAAAGCATTTTGGTAACATATTATTGCATAAAGTGCTACGTTTACTGTTGCAAATATATAAGTTGATACTTTACCTTTTGCACATAATACAACTCCTATAATTCCTGTAACTCCACTTATTAAAGCCATCGCAGAATCTTTCCATATAATACTTAATCCTATCATCGTAATTGTTGATATTATTAACCACATTTTTTCAAACATAGTCCAGTCATTTAAAAATGTTTTTTTATTTTGTGAAACTTCCATCTTATATCTCCTCTATATTTATCTTATTTTCTAATTTTGGTCCTTTTGTTGCTACTACTTTAGCTGCAATTTTGTTTGCAATTTTACAAACTGATATATTGTCATATGCCATTGATTTTGCGCCTATAATTCCTGCAATATGACTATCTCCTGCTCCAATTGTATCTATTACTTTTGCCTTATATCCTTCTACTATAATAGGATCATTATTTTTTTCTTTGTATAATACTCCCTTAGGACCTAAGGTAATAAACACACTATTATTGCTTTTTTCATGTATTTCTTCTATAGCTTGATGTAAATCACTTTTATTAGTGTATTCACTAGCTTCTTTATCATTTAAATGAATTATTGGAGATAAATTATAAATTCTATTCATAATATCTTTATCTAAGTATGTGATTCTTGGTCCTGGAGCAAAATATATTTCCATATGTGTATTTTTTTCCAGAAACTCTACTATTACTCCTCCACTTTTTCCTTCTAATTCATATCCTGATATATATACTTTGTTATATTTATTTGTGTCTAGATTATCTAGCCATTCTTTTTTAAATTCACATTCAGTTCCCTGTACTGTTATAAAAGTTCGCTCGCCACTATTTTCTACTAAACATAAACAGTATCCATTATCAGTATTTTCATCTTTTATAAAAATTTCATATCCATTATTTAAAAGATCTTTTTCTATGGTGTGACCATACATGCCACATCCTACAGGAACTACTAAATCATGAGCGACTTCTAAATTATTAAGTATATTAGCCACATTGTAAGCACATCCACCTACTGTTGTAATTTCTTGAGATGCAACAATATCGTCTCCACTTTTGGGTAGCATATTAATATTCATTATTTTATCTACTATTGCTGCCCCTAGCACCAATGTTTTCATTTATGCTTCCCTTCTTTCTAATAAAATGTCCACATACTTTTGTAGATTTATATCATTATTCTTATCTAAGTCAGCCACATATTCCTTATTTATTTTGTCAAAACCAGTAAATGCTCCACATATAGCACAAGCCATTGCTCCTATTGTATCTGTGTCTCCACCTAAATTAGCACATAATATACTACATTTATTAGGATCTTTTGCATAATAAGCTATACTTAATGCCGCTGGTACTGACTCACTTATTATTACTCCTGCACCTATTATGTTGTATATATTCTCTAAAAATTCATCATCATTACCTTCATATTTGTTAGCTAACTCAACACCTAGTTTTGTTCTAGCTGCTATTGATGGATTAATAGTTTCACATCCTAAACTTAGAGCATATTCTTCTATTTCATATACATCTTCCATTACTTTATCAAAATCATTATTTTCCATAGATGAGCTTACTGCCATAGCAATCATTGCTGCACCTGCTATGGAAATGTCACTACTATGAGTAGTTCTTGATATCTCATAAACATAGTCAACTAATTCCTTTTTCTTGTCTGATGAAAATAAACATCCTATTGGAGCTATTCTCATGGCAGAACCGTTACTTTGCGCTGCGTCTGTAATAGATTTTGTATCTTTATTTTCTCTAAAACCATTCAATGCTGCTTTAGATGTAGGCCCTAATATATTATTTTCAAAAGCATTTTCTCTATCTGCCCACTCTAATAATTTAGTTGCTATATCAAGTTGACTAGGAATAAAATTTGTATCTATTAAAGAATCAATTATAACTAGTGCTTGAGCTGTGTCATCTGTAAATTGACCTTTTGTGTAATTGCATGCTACATCATTTTCCTTTGGTCCATCTAAAAATTCTTTTATTTCTCCAAAAAACTCTTTTGTTTTTTTCCTACTCCATAGCTCTGGTGGCATTCCCATTGCATCTCCTAATGCCATACCATATATTGCTCCTGCTATCTTATTTATCATATTCCCTCCTATTTTCATACTATATTATCTATGTTGTATTACATTTTGTATTATTGATATAACAACTTGTTATATATTGTTGTACTCTAATTATATTAAAGCAACGTTTTCGTGTCAACACATTTTTATAAAAGTTAGACACTATTAGACTTATTTTTATAAAAATGCACATTAATTGCATATTTTTTCACTTACTAGGAAATTATAATTTCATAAATTTTATGGATAACCTGTATATATAAGTAATTTCAAGATGTGTAAGTTTATAAAAAAGTAAATTTTGAGCAACGGAGTTGACTGAAATTTCATGGCGTCCACGCAGTGGCTTAAAGTGTTTCGCCGACACGTCGCTCAAGCGAAGCGAATTTTAAATACTATTATCCTACATAGCCTTCTATTAGACATAATTATCGTATATTGATATAATAAAATTATATAAATACAATATAAAAGAGGTAAAATTATGGATAGGGTATTACCAAAATACTATATTATTAAAAATGATATTATAAAAAAGATTAACAACAATGAACTAGCGCCTCACCAGCCATTGCCTTCAGAAAGAGAGCTTATTGATTCTTATAATGTTAGTAGAATAACTGTCAGAAGAGCAATTGATGAACTTGTTAAAGAAGGGTATGTATATAAGGTTTCTGGTAAAGGCAGTTTTGTAAATAAAAATACTTCAAAACAAAATCTTAATACGGTACATAGTTATACAGAAGAAATTACTAATCAAGGTAAGAAACCTTCTAGAAAACTACTTAAAACAGCTGTAGAAAAAGGTAGTTATGAAATTTGCGAAAAGCTTGATTTATTAGAAAATGAAAATATTTTTGTCTTAGAAAGAGTATATTACGCTGATGAAAAGCCTCTATGCTTGACTAAAGCATATCTTCCTTATAAGGAATTTTCAAATATTGAGTGTTTCGACTTTGCAGGGAATTCTTTATATAATGTATTGGAGAATTTCTATAATATAAAAATTACTAGAGCTACTCAAGTTATTGAAGCTGCTTCATCTAAGGATGAAATAAGTGAGTTGCTAGAAGTTGAGGATGGCCATCCTCTTCTATTATTTAATACTACTACTTATGGACAAAAAGATGGGGTTGAGTTTCCTATAGAATACTTTATATCTTATTACAAAACTGACAATATGAAGTATGTTATTGAACAGTCAAGATAAGTATTTGGCATATAATATATTGCTAGTTTTATGAAATATCTCATATGCCTTAATATTTATGTTTTGAAATACATAATTAAATATAAAAATTTTTAGGAGGTACATATGAAATTCCAATGGACTACTATACAAGTAACTAATCTAGATAATAGCTTAAAGTTTTATAAAGATTTGTTAGGAATGAAAATAGCTAGAGTCATTGAAGGGGGAAATCACCAAATAGTCATGCTTGGTGAAGATGATGATGCTAAAATCGAGCTAATACCTATCTCAACTGCATCTAAGGAAAACTTAGGTAATGGTGTTTCTATCGGTATTGCTTTTAAACAACTAGATGATTTGGTTGAAAAAATAAAATCTAAAAATATACCTGTTGTAGGTCCAATAACTCCTATGCCAGATATAAGATTTTTCTTTGTAAATGATCCTGATGGATATACAATTCAACTTTTAGACGAATAGTACTAAAAATAGCTAAAGCCTTATTAGACTTTAGCTATTTTTATTATCTTAATTATGGCATATATCTATGCATCTATGTTTTACTTTTAAAGCTTAGGTTTTACCAAGTTTCCTTTAAAATCATAGTACTTGTATCCACTACTATTGTTAAATGCCATCAGCAAATTTAAATACATCTTATGTTAATGTTAATCCATAGTAAGACAATGTAGTGAACAAATGATATATGAATTTAAATACATCTTATGTTAATGTTAATCTAAAGAGAATGGAAATGTACAAGCATCTAGAAAAAAATTTAAATACATCTTATGTTAATGTTAATCAATAAAAGCGGGTACTATAAAAGGATTTGGATTGTAATTTAAATACATCTTATGTTAATGTTAATCCCTTCTTTTATCATAAGTTCATTATATGCCAAGGCTATTTAAATACATCTTATGTTAATGTTAATCTGTTGATTTTCCTTCAGAAGGCATTAGTGGTGGAACATTTAAATACATCTTATGTTAATCCTAAACCTGTGTCTTGATCTACATTAGGATTAAGATAATTTAAATACATCTTATGTTAATGTTAATCCATGCTCTTTTTTAGTACCAGTTATTACTTTATACCAATTTAAATACATCTTATGTTAATGTTAATCTCTTTAGAAGAAGCGCAAGAAAAGGTTATAGGTGCATTTAAATACATCTTATGTTAATGTTAATCGGTAAATCCTGTTTCTGATAGTGGTATTAAAAGCGTATTTAAATACATCTTATGTTAATGTTAATCACAAAACAACCAACACACTATGGAGAACCCTCCCGCATTTAAATACATCTTATGTTAATGTTAATCATAAGTTTTTGATGTTGCGCTTCACTTATTTGAATTATTTAAATACATCTTATGTTAATGTTAATCTCTTCTGGGAGCTCTATTAATATAACTTTATTCTGCATTTAAATACATCTTATGTTAATGTTAATCCAACATATACTTGAATCCAATGCAGAAATTATTATTATTTAAATACATCTTATGTTAATGTTAATCTCATATTCTTAACAACCTCTTTTATTTATCTTTAAAATTTAAATACATCTTATGTTAATGTTAATCCTATTATTAAAGTATAAAGAGAACAAGGAAAAAGGTATTTAAATACATCTTATGTTAATGTTAATCTCTCAGCGATAGTTCGTATATTTAGTATTATTTATATTTAAATACATCTTATGTTAATGTTAATCAATTATGTTAATAAAAGAATTTAGGAGGTTACAAAAATTTAAATACATCTTATGTTAATGTTAATCGGAATAATGCTGCTATTATCATAGCCCAAATATATTATTTAAATACATCTTATGTTAATGTTAATCCTATGTAATTTCAATACTATTTTATAACATAATATATGTCAATACGTTTAAATTACTTATTTCATATAAAATTTACCAAGTTAATGTATAATTTAGCTCTATAAATAAAAAAGTACTTACAATCATTGATACAACTTATTTATAAAAATTAATTTCAAATTTCACCTGGTAAATTAAATTATTAAGTCATTACCTGTATTGTTCTGTGCTTTTCCAATCACTTCTTCTCCAAATACCTTATCATTTATAAGTTTAATTATGCAAATAAAGTCCTCTTCTTTATCTATAACTTTACTTAAATCCTTCTTAAAAGTTACCATATTAGATGGTGTTATTTCTCCTCGAAAGACAGATTTTTGAAAATGAGATAAATACTTTTTGCACACTTTAAAGACCTTATTAACTCTTTTTTCACCTACGTCATAAAAAACAAATGCATAATTATAATTCATATTTTTACTCATATTAAATTTTCTCCTTTATGCTAAAAGGTATAAACTCCTTATCTTCCATAATATATTTTATAAGTTTATAGCAATCTAGTTTAATAGCTGTTCTATAGGATACTTTTCTCTTTAATCTTTGATGTACAAATACAGACTCCATTCTTTCCTCAAAAGCAGTCACAAAAATGTTTCTTCCTTCTTCATTGAGTAAACAATAATTTACCTTTTTATCAAAGTGCTTAGAAACTTGAATTTTCTTGTTGTTAACTAAATCAAATATAGTCCTATATACTAAAATCGGTTTAAATACCTCACTTATATCTAAGCTTAAAGAAAATCTTCCTTCTGACGGCTCGTGTAAATAGCTTATTCTCTGATCTAGATGTGTTCTATATATTGAAGATATTGTCTTAGTATATAATAAACTATTACCAAATGAAACTAATGCATTAATTGGATTATCTGGTGGTCTTTTTACCCTCTTATTCATTACAAACTCTTCAGGTAAAAAATGTTTGAATTCCCTATAAAACTTTTCCCACAACTCTCCTTCTATACACATTAATTCTTTTATGTTTTTACTTCTTTCAACTCTGATAAAGAAACTTTCTTTAATCCAATCTATGGTTTCTTTAACTTCTTTTTTGTTGTGTTTATAATAGTGATAAAGTACTTCTCTTATATTAATTCCTATTCCTGTTACAATAGCTTTGGCTATATCTAGCCTATTGCTTTCAAATTTATTTACTTGTTTTACCAAGAGCCTTCCACTATTATACTTATTTTTAGGGTAATAAGTACCGCTGTACCCTTCATAATAGTTAAAAAAATGAACGATTATATTATTTTGTGATAGAAAGTCTAGTAATTTTGTATTTATACTTACTTCATTTAAACAGTATATTTCCTTGGTATTTTCCACAGGTATATATACATTTTTTCCATCTTTTCTAAAGCATAATGAATTATCTTTTCTTGTCAACTCTCCCATAGAAGTTATATATCTTGTACTTCCCATATTTCCTCCTATATATAACAATATTCATAATACGAGCATTTTTTGCATTTTGGTTTATTTAAAGTCTTTGGTATATCATCTTTTTCTATCAATTCTTCTATTTCTTTTACATACTTGTTTAGTTCTTCTTCTGTATCTTCATTTAAATCTAAGTATAATATTTTTCTATCTGTTTTATTTTTTTCTATAAATTCTAACTTACCTTTTCTATCTATACCTTTATCTTTTAGTATCTTCAAATAAAATAGTAATTGCCATTTAGCCGCTTCAACATCTGCATCTGACTTTTTAATTTCTGTAAGATATTCTGATGTAAGTTTATCTAGTTTTATATTTTCTATTGATATTTCTGTATGGTTTCCTTCCTCTGCCTTACTTTCATGTATTGCTTTTCCTATCTTAACTACTTCACTATTATCTTCTAAGTTAAGCCTATTACCATGAAGGTAGCATTGTCTTTTGCAGTGAAAATAGTAATTAACTAAAGTTCCGTTTACTTTCACTATATAAAATCTCCTATTCCAGTTATTAATTTTTCCTTATCTACTTTTCCATCTTTGAAGTATTTTTCACCATCTTCTATGAAGTATAGCTTTCCAACTCTATCATTGTATGTAATATCTGCTTTTTTAACTTGGTATATAAAATAATTAAGCAAACTTCTAGCCTCTGATAGTTTAACTTCTTTTTTAGCATATTTCATTTTTTTATCTGACAATAAACGTTTATAATTATGCCAAATTTCATTTCCATCTAATACTATACCTTCTTCTGTTTCTATTATTTTAGATAAGTACACAGACATACTCCACATATCTTCTGAAATAAGTTCCATCCTAGACTTTATTTGTTTAAAATTTAATCCTCCAACATCTTTTGAAAAAAATTCATCTAAATTAAATTCACATAAAGATTGATTATAAGAACTCTTTAAAGCATTTAGTACAGGTAAATAGTAGTCTTCAAAATTTTTATTTATCAATATCTCCTTCATTGTTTTATTTTCCAAGGTGAATTCTTTATTCATTCGTAAATCATTTTTATATATGAAATCTGCCTTATCTATATTGAAAAAATATACAGTTCCTGTCTTTTTACATGATCTATTTATCCTTCCCATAAATTGCTCTTCACTATCTAATTTTGATATATCTTTATATCCTATATCCATGTCAATATCTACTCCAGCTTCTACTACCTGAGTAGCAACTAGTATAATATCATCACTTTCATCTACAATATTAAGTATCCTTTGTCTCTCAATTGAATTATCATCACCAGTAATTAACTCTATTTTTGATTTAATTTCTTCATCTTCTTTTAAATTATTATAAAAATCATAAGCACTTTGCTTCTTTATAAATTCCACTATTATTTTTCTTTTAGAAAAGCTCTTATTTTTTACATGTTCATATAATTCCTCAATATCTTTATCTATTAAATCATACTTTACTTCCACCCTATTCTTAAATAAAGAGTTATTAAAATATTTATCTCTATTCTCTATTAGATTAGTTGTTTTTTCAACTGCATCTGTAAGATAGTTTAAATCTGGTAAAGTTGCCGACATAATAATTACTTTCATATTGAGCATCTTTGCAAATCCTTTTAGGAAGGTAATTATTTCTGTCCATATCGTATTTTTGTAACTTTGGATTTCATCCAGTACAATTACACTATTAGCTAGTTGGTAAAACGCAAATGAGGACTCTTTACTATTATCAAACATGGTATTAAATAAACTTACATGAGTAGTAAGTATCATAGGATAATTTAAGAACTGTCTATTCAACAATGCTTTTGCATAATATTTATAATCAAATTCCTCAGTTGATTCTTCTTTATTAACTGTATTTTTTTCTATTTTTATTGGATTTATAGAATTTATTACCGCTATATTATTAAAAATATCTTCATTAGAACCAAATATATTCCTCATAGTTTTTATATTTT
>NZ_JANKBY010000124.1:0-9860 GCF_024621905.1 Terrisporobacter muris | reverse complement strand
AGCAGAAGTCAAAGATAAGAATGAAAGAAATAATGAGTGGGCTTCAACATTGAAGAAAAGTCCAGATGTATATGATGAAGATAATAATAAATAACTGAAAAATTTCACCACCTTTCTGTTAATATGAGAAGGGTGGTTCTATTATTTATATAGAAAATCTATAAATAATGGTTATTTATAGAAATAATTAATTAGAAGCAATATATTATTTATAGTAAAATACTAATGCAATGATACATCAGGGAGGGAAAAGATGAAAAATAAATTAATCAAAATGTTACTTTGCGTAGCTATGGTAGCAACAATGGTAGTGGGATGTAGTTCTAATTCGTCTGACAAGTCAGATGAATCTAAAAGTGAGTCAAATGTAAAAGCAGATGCAGTAGATAAAAACAAGGTTTTTGTAACACCTGACTGGGTACAAAGTGTAATAGATGGAAATCAACCAGAATCAGAAAACTATGTTATATTAGAGGCATCTTGGGGAACATATAAAGATAGTCCAGACTATACAAAAGGACATTTACCAGGGACTTTACATGTAGATATAGCAAGCGTAGAATCAGAACCATACTGGAACTTATCAGAACCAGCAGTAATTGAAAAAGGAATGTTAGACCTAGGCGTTACAAAAGATAAAACTGTTATATTATATGGAGCTGATGTTTCTGGAACTGCGAGGGTAGCTTATGCTTATTTATGGGCAGGCGTTGAAAATGTAAAAATCCTTAATGGTGGACTGTCTGCATGGGAAAAGGCAGGATATAAAACAGAAACGGATGTTGAAAAAGCAACAGTTGCAACTGATTTTGGGACAACTGTTCCAGCACATCCAGAATACTGGATGTCTATAGATGACGTACAAGAAAAATTGAAAAATGATACTAATTTCAAACTAGTTAGTATAAGAAGCGAAGCAGAATTTTTAGGTGAAACAAGTGGATATAACTATATAGATAGAGCAGGTGAGCCTAAAGGTGCAGTTTGGGGTCGTGGAGGAAGCGATCCATATAATATGGAAGATTATACAAATGAAGATGGTACATATATAACTGCTGATAAAATGGAAGAATTATGGAAAGACCTAGATTTCAGTAAAGAAAATGAACTTTCATTCTATTGTGGTACTGGATGGAGAGCTACAATTCCTTGGTTAATAGCTTATGATGCAGGATGGGAAGGAATGACTCTTTATGATGGTGGATGGTATCAATGGCAAATGAATGATAACCTTCCAGTTCAAGTTGGTGACCCAAGCAGTGATGATGTAGTTTACACTACAGTAGGAAAATTATCAACAGATAAAGCTGCAAAATAAAATAAATAATGTATAATAATAATAAGCACTGTATAAAATGCAGTGCTTATTTTAGTAAAAAATTCTTATAAGTAACGAGGTCGATATTTAAATGAAGAAATTGAACAAAGGATTTTATATAATAGTAAGTATATTACAGATTCTATTATTAATAGGAATGTATGTAGTGAATTATTTCACACGTAAGAGAATGGGAATGTTACGATTCGTCATTTACAAAAATAGTACTTGGGAAAGCTTATATCCAATTGCGAAAATACAATACTTAGTTATTGCTTTGTTTGCAATATTAATGATATCAATATTAGTATTTTATTTAAAAAGAAAGTCACAGCTAAATAAAAATACACTAAGTAGAAATATAGTTATGATTGTACTTGTAGTTATTTACTTAGGCTTTAACTTGTTATATTCTACTGAAGATTTTAAAGCGTTTTATTTTATGAATGCAATGCTGGCAGTAGTAACTTTTTTACAGATTATAAAAGTATTTTTTGTAGTTCTATTATGTAAAAGTGAAAAGTAATAAATTAATTATTCTAAATAAAGAGAGGTTATTTTTGTGATTATGTTTTAAATAAAATAATATTGGTATAATATGTAATATAAGTGAAAAATGGAGGATAAATATTATGCTAGAAGCAGGAGTAAAAGCACCAGAATTTAAATTATTAGATAAAGACGGAAAAGAAATAAGTTTATCAGACTTTAAAAATAAAAAAGTAGTTTTATATTTTTATCCAAGAGATAATACACCTGGATGCACTAAACAAGCATGTGCTTTTAGAGATAGCTACGAAGAATTCACATCAAAGGATGTAGTTGTAATAGGCATAAGCAAGGATAGTGTAAAATCACATAGCAACTTTGCAACAAAGCATGAATTACCATTTATATTATTATCAGATCCAGAACTTGAAGCTATAAAAGCTTATGATGTATGGCAAGAGAAGAAATTATACGGAAAAGTTAGCATGGGTGTGGTAAGAACTACATATATAATTGATGAAAATGGAATGATAGAAAAAGTGTACAACAAAGTTAAAACTGATAAAAATGCAGGAGAAATTTTAGAGTATTTAGGATAGATATAAGGGAACCAAATTTTATTTGGTTCTTTTTTTATGGTATTATAAAATAAGATGGGAGTGAGACATTTTGAAATTACAAAAACCAGGAATGAGAAATATAAAAACAGGTATAGGAGTTATGATTTGTGTACTAGTTGGATATTTGAACATAGTCGACAAAACTTTCTTTGCTGCAGCAGCATGTATTGTTTGTATGCAGACAACTGTAAAAGGTTCTGTAACAGTTGGATTTAATAGATTGAAGGGAACTTTTATAGGCGGTTTAATAGGATTCCTATTTGTAATTATTAAACCAGGAGATCCTATATTATCTTGTTTAGGAGTTATCACAACTATTTATATTTGTAATCTTTTAAAAGTAAATAATTCTACAACTATTGCTTGTATAGTTTATTGTGCTATTTATTTAAGCATAGGTGATGCAAATCCGATAGCTTATTCTATTTCTAGAATACTAGACACATCTGTAGGAGTAATTATAGGTGTAGCTGTAAATTATTATATATTCAGACCTAATTATTTAGAAAGTATATATAAAGAAATAAAAGCTATTGAAAAAACATCAATTAAGCTATTAAAAAGTGAAATAGAAAAAGGTGTTAATACTGATATTTCATCCTTGAGTAAAGAAATTACAAGATTAGAGGGATTGTATAAAAACTTTTTAGACGAATTAGAGTATAGGAATGAAGAAGTTGATGATGAAGCAATAAATGATGTCATTAAACGATGTAAACATATTTATCTACACCTTCAAATTTTAGAGCAAATGAAAGATAAATGTTATTTAAATAAAGAAAATTATATTAAGTCAAAAATTATATACGATACCTTGCCTAAAGGAATAGAAATTAAAGATGATAGAAGTGCTGTTTATAATTATCATATTAGTGCCATTATTGATAACATTAATGAAATACATGTAGTAGAGGAAAATAATAACGAAAGTGATCTAATTGAAACAGTTTAATTTATATGAAAAACATTTAAAAATACTTAAAGAAAAGATAACTCATAATAATTTTTTTTCAGTGTTATAATTAGCTTGTCAGTATAAATTCACGTTTAGACAGGGGGAATATTATTATGAGTTTTAACATGCCAAAATACACTCATCCAGATTTTAGTGAAGAAAAATTTAAAAATTCACCAAATGCAAAAATTGAACTAGTTGAAAAGGACAGAGTTGCACCAGAGAATTATCACGCTATGTCAATTTATCCAGAATACTTTAAAATTAATGGTGAATGGATATTAGCTGAAGAAACAAGAATGGACTGTGTTCCAAGATTGAATGATAATAAGATAGAAATAGTAGAATTTAGACATTTGAAAGTTGGAGACAAGATTATTGTTGGAAGAACTGAAGATGCTAGCGAAGGAATATATCTACACACAACAGGTTTTGAAGATAAAAAAGTTGAAGAAGAAGCTTTTGCTTTTAGAGGAAGTAGATCAAGAGAAACTTCTCAAACTATGGACTACGATCAACTAATTGAACTTTTAAAACACGAAAAAGAAAATGGGTATATAGTATGGGTAATGGGACCAGCAGCAGTATTTTCTAAGGGGGCTAGGGAGTCATTAACAAAATTAATAAACAATGGATATGTAGATGCTTTCTTAGGTGGAAATGCTGTTGCAACTCACGATTTAGAAGCAGGGGTATATAACACGGCTTTAGGTCAAGATATATACACTCAATGTTCTATAAAAGATGGTCATTATCATCACCTAGATTTATTAAATAAAGCAAGAAAATATGGATCAATAGAAAAACTTATAGAAGAAGAAAATATAACATCAGGATTAATTCATTCTTGTGTTAAAAACAATGTACCTATTGTACTTGGTGGTTCAATAAGAGATGATGGTCCACTTCCAATAGTGATAGCAGACGTTTATGAAGCACAAGAACAAATGAGAAATCAAGTAAGAAAAGCCACAACTGTAATTTGTATGGCAACTCAACTACACACAATTGCGACAGGAAATATGACGCCATCATTTAGAGTTGTTGATGGAGAAGTAAGGCCAATATACTTCTATACAGTAGATACTTCAGAATTTGCTGTAAATAAGTTAAAAGATAGAGGAAGTTTAAGTGTAAGAACGATGATATCAAACGCACAAGACTTTTTACAAAGATTAGCTGATAATTTATAATATAAAGAAACTGCTTTTATAGCAGTTTTTTTTATGAAAATATGGCGAAAACATGTCATATTGTATACAATTTTATTAATATAAAGTTAGAAAAATAACTAAAATGCAAGGGGGATTGTATGAGAGCTATAATAACTGTAATTGGGAAGGATAAAGTAGGAATAGTAGCTGGAATAACTACTGAACTTACAAAGTACAATATTAATATTATTGATATCAACCAAACTATAATGGAGGAGTTTTTCACCATGGTTTTAATGGTTGACTTAAGTAAAGCCAAGGAATCATTTGATGAAATAAAAAAGGCCTTAGTATTAGAGGGAAAAAGTTTGGGTGTTGATGTGAAGATTCAAAGGGAAGAAATATTCAACTCAATGCATACTGTCTAGGAGGATGTAATGAATATAAATAATATATTAGAAACCATAAGAATGATAGAAGAAGAAAAATTAGATATAAGAACTATTACTATGGGAATATCATTGTTAGATTGTATAGACTCAGATGGAGAAACGTGTAGGGAAAATATCTATAATAAGATAATGACTTGTGCAAAAAATTTAGTAAAGGTAGGAAAGGAAATTGAAAATGAGTTTGGAATACCTATTGTAAATAAAAGAGTATCCGTAACACCTATTTCCATAATCGCAGGAGCGACAAGTGATGAAGACTACGTTGAATTTGCCAAAACTTTAGATAAAGCAGCAGAGGATTTGGGAATTGATTTTATAGGGGGGTTTTCTGCTTTAGTTGAAAAAGGGTGTACAAGGGGAGATGAAATTTTAATTAAATCTATTCCAAAGGCATTAGCTTGTACAAATAAAGTTTGTTCATCTGTAAATGTGGGTTCAACTAGATGTGGATTAAACATGAATGTCATAAAAGAAATGGGAAAAATCATAAAAGAAACTGCTGAATTAACAAAAGAAGCAAAGGGATTTGGTTGTGCCAAGTTAGTTGTATTTTGTAATTCAGTAGGAGACAATCCGTTTATGGCTGGAGCATATCATGGTGTAGGTGAAGCAGATGTAGTCATAAATGTGGGGGTAAGTGGACCTGGTGTGGTTCAAAGAGCGCTGGAGAAAGTAAGGGGCGAATCTTTTGATGTGGTGGCAGATACAATAAAAAATACAGCATTTAAAGTAACGAGAATGGGTCAACTAGTTGGACAAGAAGCATCAAAAAGATTAGACATACCTTTTGGAATAGTAGATTTATCTTTAGCTCCAACACCTGCAATTGGTGATTCAGTAGCAAATATTTTAGAGGAAATGGGTCTTGAAACTGTGGGAACACATGGTACTACAGCAGCACTTGCTCTTTTAAATGATGCAGTGAAAAAAGGTGGAGTAATGGCATGTTCTAGAGTTGGTGGACTTAGTGGAGCATTTATACCAGTATCTGAAGATGCAGGAATGATTGATGGAGTAATAAAGGGATCTTTAAATTTAGAAAAGTTAGAAGCGATGACTGCTGTATGTTCAGTAGGATTAGATATGATAGCAGTAGAGGGAGAAACTACAGCTGAAACTATAAGTGCTATGATAGCTGATGAAGCTGCTATAGGAATGGTAAATAATAAAACAACTGCGGTAAGAATAATTCCAGCACCAGGGTGTGAAACAGGAGACATGGTTGAATTTGGAGGACTACTTGGAAGGGCTCCAGTAATGAAGGTTAATAAAAACTCGTCAGCAGATTTTATAAATAGAGGTGGGAAAATTCCAGCGCCAATACATTCTTTTAAAAACTAATAAGCAAATAGGAGAGCACTTTTTCAGTACTCTCCTATCTAGCAGCTTTTTTTTGTGAAACCATAAATATTGTTTTAAATAAAGAAGTTACAATAAGAACCCCCATTGATAAAGCAACAGCAATAAATAGTACATCAGCACCCTTTGCAATGGCAGCAGTATAATTACCTTGAACTAAGTAAAGCATAGTATTATACATACCAAGTCCTGGAACAAGAAGAATAATTCCTGGTATTGTAAAAACTATGGCAGGTTGTTTTAATCTTCTAGCAAGTAACTCACTACTTAGTGAAACTAAAAGTGCAGCTATAAAATTTGACATTATGTTATTATTTGTAACTGTCATTAAAAAATAATATATAGCCCAACCTATTCCACCAACAAATCCTCCTGGGATTAAAGTAGATTTAGGCGCTTTTAAAAATATAGCAAATCCTATGGTAGAAATAAAAGAATATATAAAATGCATGAAAACAGGCATATTAGTCATTATAAAACACCTCCAAGTCTTAACCAAATATCTAACACTATACCAACACCACAAGCTATACTTACAGCAGTAACACCAGCATCAAATGCACGAGCTACACCAGACATTAAATCGCCTGAAATTAGATCTCTTATACCTTTAATGAAAGAAACACCTGGAAGTAATGGCATGATAGCTCCAACGACTAACATGGTAGGTGCAGAGATTATATTTAGCTGAGTAAGTATTACACCTATGAAAGCTATAACAGATGAAGCAATTAAGCTAGCAAAAGCAGGTATACTACTTAAGCTTATTATTTTGTTGTAAATCTTTACAGCTAAGATAGAGGTTATAAATGTAGATACAAAGGTAGGAATATTATTTCCTTCAACTAAACCTGCAAAAAAAGCAGAACCAATACCTGTGCTAATATACTGGATTAATTCAGAGTACGAATCAGAACGATTAATTTTCTTAATCTCTTTTTTTGCCTCTTCTACAGTTATTTCCGTATTGCTAACAAACTTCCTAGAAAAATCATTTAATAATGAAATTTTATGTAAGTCTATAGACCTAGATTTTATTGATTTTAAAAATGAATAACCATCAAATTTATAATCAGATATTATTATTACTGTAGGTGATGCAAATACATTTACATGATTAAATCCTCTTGAATTACAAACTCTAAGGACAGTGTCTTCCACACGATAAGTTTCAGCTCCGTTAATCAACATAAGCTCACCTAAAAACAATGCTAATCCTAGCACATCCTTTTTATTAGCAGGACTAAACTCAACTCTCATTAATTTTCCTCCATATATAATGATAAATAAATTATTATTTTGTCGAAATAGTTAGATTTATAAAAAATACAAACCTAGAGTAGTATATAATATTTACAAAAAGAAAGTCAATAAGATAGTTAAATATTAAAAATTCGACTTGCTAATGTCATAAATAACCCTGGAAAGAATGGCCATTGCTCCTTACAATAAAAAAAACTGCTACTTAGCAGCTTTTTTTATTGATATTATATGTAAAGTTTTAACTAGAGATGTTATAACTAAAATTCCTAAAGATATGGCCCCACCAACGAAGAGTACATCAGCACCCTTTGCTATAGCATTGTTGTAATCATTTTGAACTAAATAAAGCATTGTATTATACATTCCCAGACCTGGTACTAAGGGAATAATACCTGGTATTATAAAAATTATTGCAGGCTGTTTTAATTTTCTAGCAAGAATTTCACTAATATAAGAGACTAACAAGGCAGCAACAAAGTTTGACAATATATCGTTTCCAGTTAATTGTACCAAATAATAAAATACTGACCAACCAATACCACCGACAAGTCCGCTAGATATAAGGGTTGATTTAGGAGCATTTAGAAAAATAGCAAAGCCTACAGTAGCAATAAATGAATATATGAAATGCATATATAAAGGCATATCTGTCATTATAAACTTCCTCCTAATCTAAGCCAAATATCTAAAATGATACCAACACCACAAGCTATACTTATAGCTGTGACGCCAGCCTCAAATGCACGAGCTACACCGGAAATTAAGTCACCAGCAATTAAGTCCCTTATTCCTTTTACAAAAGACACACCAGGAAGTAGAGGCATAATAGAACCAACTATTAATAAGGCAGGTGTGGGAAGCACGTCTATTTGTGATAGTATGACACCCACAAGCGCTATAAAAGTTGAGGCAATTAATGAAGAAAATGCAGGTATAGTACTAATTTTCATGATTTTTTTGTAAATCATGACTGCTAATATAGAAGTAATAAAAGTTGAAATAAAAGTAGGAATATTGTTCCCTTTTAATAGGGTTGCAAAAAAAGCAGAACCTATTCCAGTTGAAAAACTTACGACCAACGGAGTATAAGATGTAGTGTTAATAATTTCTTTTAACTCCTTCATAGAATCTTGTACTGTTAAATCAGTATTACTAACATATTTTCTAGAAAAATTATTTAACATGGAAATCTTATTTAAATCTATAGATCTAGATTTTATAGTTCTCATAAATGAATATCCGTCAAATCTATAATCAGAAATAATTATGACTGTTGGAGATGTAAATACATTTATGTGATTATAGTTTCGAGATTTGCATATTCTAATGATAGTATCTTCTACACGATAGGTTTCTGCACCATTAGCAAGCATAAGCTCACCAATAAATAATGCTAGTCGTAGTATGTTTTTTTTATTATCAGGTTTAAATTCATTTTCCATGAAACTACCTCCTTAAGTTGTCACAATAAATTTAAAATTAATTATATCTATATTATGTAAAAGAGGAGTATTCTAAACCTGTAAAAGTGAATAATCATAAATAAAAAACTAAAAATATAAGCATAAAAACTTTATAACTTATATACTTATAAGTGAGATATATAATCAAAAGTAAGGAGGAATTATAGTGTCCCGAGTATATTATGTATCGGATTATCACTTTTTTCATGAGTTAGCATTAAAAAGAAGCAGAAGTGAATACTTTAATGATATAAATGAAATGAATGAAGAAATTATAAAAAGGCATAATGATAAAGTTAAAGACGATGATCATGTCTACATATTAGGCGATGTTATAGTATGTGAAGAAAAAGATTTAGAAGAAAAACTTAATATGACAGTAGGGAGATTAAAGGGCCATTTACATTTGATTTTAGGAAATCATGATTATAAGTTTCGTGATAATCCTATATTTTTGAATTATTTTGAGACAGTTGAAGAAAGTAAGTTAATTAGAGATAACAATAAATGGGTTCAGCTTTGTCATTATCCTATACTTTTATGGTATAGAAAGAATAAGGGAGCATATCATGTTTTTGGTCATATGCATGATGACTCCTATACTAGAGAATTTTATATTATTAAAGATGAAAAGAATATATTTAATGCATGTGTGGAGATTAATAATTTTGAACCATGTAATCTAGAAGAATTGATTATGAATAATGAAATTTTTTATAAAAAGCACTAAACTAAGATTACAATATTATCTAGTTTAGTGCCTCTCTTTATTTATATATATATTAAT
>NZ_JANKBY010000123.1:0-9940 GCF_024621905.1 Terrisporobacter muris | reverse complement strand
ATTATGTTAAAAGAATTTTAATAAAAATTTATAAGATACATAACATAAGTGGAATGAAATTATTTGTATAATTAAAAATATATGGTTATTTTTCCCATGTTAATTCTATATAAAAATGTGATAAAATATTGCAGATATAGATAATTAACGGACTTTTACATTTGGGTAAAAGTAAGTGTAAAAATATATGAGTAGGTGGAAGATAATATGAAACAAGTGAGTGTTGTTGGTATAGCAGGAGGAACTGCATCAGGAAAATCAACTATAGTAAGTTATATAAAAGAGTTTTTTAAGGATGATATAGAGTTAATATGTCATGATAGCTACTACAAAGCTAACGACGACAAAACTCTTGAAGAAAGAAAAAATTTAAACTATGATCATCCATCATCTTTTGAAACAAAAAGAATGATAGAAGATATAAAAAAATTAAAGGCAGGAAATGAAGTGGAAGTTCCTGTTTATGATTACACTAAACATACTAGAGCTAAAGAAACAGTACTTGCTCACCCTAAAAAAGTTATAATAGTAGAAGGAATACTAATATTTGAAGATCCTGAACTTAGAGATCTGATGGATATAAAAGTATTTGTTGATACAGATGCAGATGAGCGTTTAATGCGTCGTATTTTAAGAGACACAAAAGAAAGAGGTAGAAGTGTTGAGTCAGTATTATCACAATATGTTAACACTGTAAAACCAATGCATGAGCAATTTGTGGAACCTTCTAAAAAGCATGCGGATATAATAATACCAAGAGGTGGAGAAAATACTACAGGTATACATATCCTACAAGAACATTTAAAATTAATATTAAGATAATAAAAAGATGAGTTTTAGGCTCATCTTTTTTACATTACCTGTATAGAAACTTTTATTACATATTCATTAATATTTTTTACGGTTACTTCATCAAGTAAAACATCTTCATAAGCATATCCAATAATAGTTAAATTGTTTTCATTAATATACTTTAAAATTTTATTGTAAATAGTAGGTGTGTTTTCATAATAACCTTTTAAGTATCCAACTACATAAGTACCTTCTGGCTTTATAATCACGTTTTCATCAACTGAATTTTTATTTACCTTTGTATAGTAATAACTATAATCATAAGGATTTTCACTTTTTAAGTCTTCTATGGTTTTTATAGAACCTACGGGATACCCTATATACAAATCATTACTATAACAATAGTCCAAGTGACTCATATAGGTATCTGTATCGTAAGGGTATTTACTTTTATCTATGGGAGAAGTAAGAATAATATAATCTTCATCTTGTTTTTCTATAAAAATTTTATCTGTAATATTTTTTGCTTTATTTATAACCTTTATCTTATTGAAGATTATTTCTTGTTTTCTTTTCAGTCTATTTATTTCTTTTTCAATTTCATTAGTTTCATAAGTAAAAAGTTCAACCACATTTTGTGGAGTTCTTTTATCCATAAATTCTTTTATTTCCTTCAGTGGCATTCCTAAATCTTTCAAAGTATAAATTACATTAAAAACCTCTAACTGATAAGTTGAATAATATCTATACCCATTTTCAAGAACCTTTTCAGGTTTAAAAAGTCCTATTTCATCATAATAAAAAAGGGTCTTCTTATGTACCTTGCATAATTTTGCAAACTCACCAGTGGAAAAATATTTTGTATTATTCTCGTTCAATTACTACAATCCTCCTTATTTACTATCCTGTTGCGGGATAGTTTATTATATATTACATCGATATGAATTTCAAGGAGGGTATTATGGAAAATTCATTATAAAAAAAATGACACTAACATCATTAGTTGAATATATACTTCCTACGATTGTTATGATGGTACTTTTCTCATGTTATACAATTATAGATGGGATGTTTATTTCTAAGTTTATCTGGTCTAATGCATTATCTGCTACAAATATAGTTTTCCCTGTAATAAGTCTTATTTTAGGTGTTGGAATTATGTTTGCAATAGGATGTAGCGCCATTGTTGCAAAAAAAATGGGAGAAGGAAAAAATAAAGAGGAAAAAGAAGATTTTACTCTTATTACAATAAGTGCTTTAGTTGTAGGATGTATTATTGCAGTTATAAGTATTGCTTTTATGAAAGAAATTATTTATGTTTTAGGTTCTACAGAGGCATTGTATGATAATTGCAAAGAATACTTATTTTATATGGTTATTTTTACACCATTTGTAGTACTAAAATTATATTTTGATTATTTTCTTGTTACAGCAGGTGTACCAAACTTAGGATTAATTAGTGGTATAGTTGGTGGACTTATAAATATAGTACTAGATTATGTATTTATAGTAGAGCTTAATTTGGGTGTGAAGGTTGCAGCCCTTGCTACTTGTATAGGATATATAGTTCCATCTTTTGTTGGAATAATATATTTTATGAATAAGAAGCATGCACTTCACTTTGTAAAACCGAAATTCAACTTTAAAGTGATAAAAGATAGTTGATCTTCAGAGATGGTCACACAATTGGCATCAGCTATTACTACTTTTATTTTTAATATAGTAATGATTAAGTACTTAGGTGAAGATGGTGTGGCAGCAATAACAATTACTTTATATTTACAAATGTTATTAAATGCAGCATATATAGGATTTATTTCAGGCGTACAACCAAGAATAAGTTATAATTATGGAAGTGAGAATGAAGAACAACTTGAAAAGTCAATAAAATACAGTATTTTAATAATAAGCGTATTTGGAGTGAGTACTTTTATAATGTGTAGAGCTATGGCAGATGTTTTAATATCTTTATTTTCAGATAGAGGAACAGAATTATTTAGTATAACTCGTAATGGATTAATGTTGTTTTCAACTAGTTTTTTAGTTGGAGGAATAAATATATTTTCATCAGGCATGTTTACAGCATTTTCTAATGGAAAAGTTTCGGCATTGCTTTCTTTACTTAGAACTTTCGTATTCTTTGCACTGGGGATAATGATTTTACCTAAATTTATGGGAGTAAATGGAGTATGGATTGTAATTCCTTTCGTGGATGTTATCACATTGTTAGTTTCTATTGCTTTTATATATAAATATAGAAAAGAATATATGTATGAGAATCTATTTATAAGAAGAAGGACTTTAGATATAAATTCATAATTAACTAAATATTAACATCTGATGACTATAATTTTATGGGAATCAGCTGTTTTTTATAATATAATAAAAAATAAGTTGTTAATTAGATAAGTAATTTATTTTGAAAGGGGAAATTTAATGAAATATGAAAAGTTAAGTAAAAAAGCTACAAGCTGTATGTTTGTAGCTACCTTAGTGCAATTTTTAATAAGTACAAGTATTTTATTTGTGATTTGGTTTATATTTGGGGAATATTTACCACAAATAGTTATAAATATTATGATAGGACTAGTAATCCTAGATTTTTTATATTTAATAGTATCACCAAAGGTTAGGTATGAAAGGTATAGATATTCCATCACAGAAGATTCTATAGATGTGAGAGAAGGGTTTATATTTATAGAAAGAAGTATAGTTCCTATTGAAAGGTTGCACAAAATAGCCATAGAAAAAGGTCCTATAGACAGAATGTTTAACTTGGCAAAAGTAATTGTTACTACAGCTGGTGGAGATGTAACAATTAGATTTTTAGAAGATGAAAAGTCAGAGTTTATTGCAGATGCTCTTAAGAAAAAGATTAATGAGATAGCAATTAAGTCAAGATTAGAAAAGCAAGAAAATTTATTATAAGAGGTGACATTTATGAATGAAGAAAAATTTAGATGTCATCCAAGTATTATTGTGGAAAAGACATGCGGAGTTATTACAGCATTGTTTTTTATCTTTATAACAAGTTTAGATGATGTGAAAGAAATAGTAAAAGAAGGGTTTAGTAGTGAGAACTTATTAATTGCAGGTGGTGTTTTTGCAGTATTAACTCTTATTTTGATTTACAATATTATAGTTTGGGCTAAAACTTTTATAACCATAGAAGAAAATACAATAGTTATTCAAAGAAATACAATTAACTCTAAAGTAAACACTTTTGGAATAAAGAATATATCCAATGTAAATTTAGAGCAAAATATTTTTGAAAGAATAATAGGTACATATAAAATAAAGATTGATACAGACAGCTTGTCTACAGCAAACTCCACAGATATAGAAATTATACTTTCTAAGAAAAATGCTTATGATTTTAAGAATAAAGTTATATCTCTTATGAATAGTGAAAAATTAAAGAATATCCAAGATGATGAAAATAATATGTATGGTAGTGAAATAGGAAATGAGAGTTATTTAGAGGATGAAAATATAGAATATGATATAGTTTATTCTGTAAATGATGTGCTAAAACATTGCTTTTATAATTTATCAATATTTGGATTTATATTTAATTTAGCTATGATATGTTTTGTGGTGTTTATCTCCATACGGGCAGACGGCTCAGACGGTTTTGTTGCAGTAGGGTTAATAGCAATTACTTCATGTATTTCTATACTAAAATTTTTCCTTGGAGATTTATTTAAATACTATAAATTTTCAATTAAACGTGAAAAAGATAAACTATATATAAGTTATGGTTTATTTAGACTTAAAAAATTTACTGTTCCAATAGATAGAATAAATGCTTTAAATATTAAACAATCTGCCATATCTAGAATATTTAAAAGATATCAAAGCGATATAGTAACTATTGGTGTGGGAGATAATGATACTGAAGGATCACAAATTTTGTTGTCTAGTGATAAAGAAGATTTTATAAAAAATATGAAAATATTACTCCCAGAATTAAATTTGGAGGGGGATTTTAAATTAGAAAGAGAATCTAAAAATCATCATATAATAAAAATCGCTAATATTATAATAGGTATGAGTATATGCAGTTTAATTTTATTTGCTATTTATATGATTAATACAACAGTACCATGGATAATATATCTGCTTGTAGATTTATTTATATTTTTAATTCTTGTTTTATTTACTTATTTGTCATATATAACTCGCGGAGTTTATATGGGAGATGAAAATATGGCTGTATCCTGGGGGATTTTTGCAAAGAAAATTAGTATTATTAAATATGAAAAAGTACAGTATATTAATGTAAGAGAAACGCCTATTAGTAGCAAGCTTGGTTTATGTAGTGGCGAACTTCATATTTTAGCAAGTTTTGGGGAGGATGCAAGAACTTTAGGATATTATAATGGTAATTTATTTGAAAAATTAAAAGAAAAAATATTATAGTATATTGTATAGAGATACTTATAAAATATTATGAAATCAAAGCTAAATAAGCAATCTAAGATGGAGTTATAACACAAGTTTTGTGTAATAACTCTTTTTTTATTCTGTCACAAGATTGCCAGAAGAGATAGATATTATATAATTATAAAATTGATATGGAGGTAAATAGTTATGAAAATAAAAAACAAAACTATTGTGGTGATATTAATATTAATATCGATTTTCCTTTGTTTTAACTTATATCTTAACTACCATAAAGAAGTAATAAAGATTAATAAAGACTTTAAAAACACTATTGTGGTTGAAGATGATAGAATCATAGAAAATACAGATATAAAAATTGAAGGTGCTTTGTCTGATACACACTTTGTATATAGGTATTTTCAATTTAGTAAGGAGTTAAAAGGATCTGTAAGTATTGGTAGTAAAAAATACTATATATCTGCTTCTAGTGTAATGAAAGATGGAATTATGCAAGGTATATTGACAGAGGAGAAAGATGAATTAGTATCTGACTATGAGATTACTTTAACCAAAGATTTAAAAGAAATCTGTATTTATAAAGGTAATTATATGATTTCAGCTCCAGCAAAAACATTAGATGAATCTATAAGTATCTATAAATCAATTGTAGATATACCAATAAATTAAATATTTTTATTTATGTCACAAGATTGTAATAAGTGTTTATTAATATATAAATTGAAAATAAAAACAAATATAGAGGTGAATTATATGAGTATATTAAGAGGAATAAATTTAGTAAAGATGTATGGTCAAGAATCAAATACAGTAAAAGCTTTAGATAATGTTAATATTGAAATAAATGAGGGCGAGTTCGTTGCTATAGTAGGTACCTCTGGAAGTGGAAAGTCTACATTATTAAATATGTTAGGTGGTTTAGATAGATTAACTGATGGAGAAGTAATTATAAATGATAAAAAATTAAGCAATATGAGTGATGAGGAAATAACAATTTTTAGAAGAAGAAATATAGGTTTCATTTTTCAAAATTATAATTTAGTACCAATTTTAAATGTATATGAAAATATAGTTCTTCCCATAGAATTAGATGGTGTGAAGGTTGATACAGAATATGTGGATTCAATAATAAACATTTTAGGGCTTGGTTCAAAACTTACAAATATGCCAAATAATTTATCAGGAGGACAACAACAACGTGTGGCAATAGCTAGGGCTTTAGCAACAAAGCCAGCCATAATTTTAGCAGATGAGCCTACAGGAAATCTTGATAGCAAAACGAGCATGGATGTTATAGGGTTACTGAAAATGACTTCACAAAAATTTAACCAAACTATGGTTATGATAACGCACAATGAAGAAATAGCACAGCTTGCTGACAGAGTTATAAGAATAGAAGACGGTAAAGTTGTAAGTAAGTAACGGGGGTATAAGGATGAAATTTGAAAATAATAATAAAGATATAATAAAGAAAATTACAAAAAGGTCTTTAAAAGCAAATAAAATTAGAAATATATTTGCAGTTATTGCCATAGTCTTAACAACATTTATGATTTCTGCCATATTTACTTTAGCTATAAGTTATGCAAAAAATTATCAGATAATGAATTTAAGGGATCAAGGAACAACAGCTACAACTTTTCTTGCTAATCCTACAGATAAACAAATTAAAGAAATAGAAAACTTGGATATATCTAAAAACATAGGTCAAGAAATTAATGTAGGTAACGTATCTAAAGAATCTTTGGATAACAATAAAACCAATATATTTATAAAATATTTGGATAAAGAAAACTGGGAAAATCAATTAACTCCATGTATAAGTGGTATAAAAGGAAATTATCCTACAAAAGAAAATGAAATTATGTTATCAAAGTTAGCTTTGGAATTTTTAAATAAAGAAAATTCTAAAATAGGAGATAAAATAAAAATATCTTATGATATGAATGGAAAAACTGTTGAAAAAGAATTTATTTTAAGTGGTTACTTCACTTCTTATGATTATATAAAAGATAGTGGATATATGTTTGTATCTGAAAAATTTGTATATAACAAGAATTTATCTTTGGAGAAAAATGGACAACTTTTAATAACTTTACAAAAAAACAAAAAAGCTGAAGCACCAAATCTTCTTAAATCAAAAGTATCTTTAAATGAAAATCAAAAATTTGAATATAATTACGATGCAGAGGAAGACTCAAATAGTATAAAAGTTGCAGCCGTGATAATAGGTAGTATTATAGGTGCTTTTATTGTGATAAGTGGATATTTAATTATTTATAATATTTTATATATTGCAGTAACTAAAAATATTCAATTTTATGGACTATTAAAAACCATAGGAACTTCACCAAAGCAGATTAAAAAGATAGTTAAGTTAGAAGGACTGAAATTATCTATTATAGGTATACCGATAGGAATCATATTAGCAGTAATAGTATCTTACTTAATAGTACCTCTTGCTTTAGAAGGTATGGCTAGTGGTACTTATTATGAAAAAATGATGGAAAATAAAATATATTTTGAGCCAATAGTATTTATACTATCAATATTATTTTCACTATTCACAGTGCTTATAAGTTGCAAAAAACCATCTAAAATAGCAAGTAGTATATCTCCTATAGAAGCTATGAAATATAGTGGACAAAAAACAAAAAAAGAAAAGAAAAATAGAAATTCTACTAAGGGTGGAAAACTTTACAAAATGGCTTGGTACAATGTTTTTAGAGATAAAAAACGTGCTATATTAGTGTTCTTATCATTATTTATGGGAATTATGGCATTTTTAGGAGTTAATACATTTATAAATAGTGTAAGCGTAGAAAATTATGCAAATAGATATTTAAATAATGATTTTGAACTACAGGCTTATTATGATGATAATAGTGGTATTGATAATAAAGTAATAAATGAAATTGAAAAAATAGAAGGAATTAACTCTGTAGAAACTTTAAAGGCTTCCATGTTACAAATGGATATGAATGAAAAAATAATAAAACCATTATTAAAAGCAGCATATGAAAGACATGGAGAAGATGAATCAGCACTTCAAACTTATTTAGATAAGGTGAAGAAGAATCCAAGTGAATTCTCGCCATGGGTGGTAGGAGTAGAAGATAAAACCATAGAGAGATTTAATGAAGAGAATGAAGAGAAGATAGATCTTGAAGCATTTAAAAATGGGAAATTAGCATTAATAGAAAGTTTTTATTACTCTAAAGGGAAGAAATTAGATTTTTCAGGTAAAAAAATAACTTTAAAGAATGCAGATAAGAATAAAACGATGAGTTTTAATACTAGAATGTTTTTCAATGATGAAAGTGGAATATTAAGTTTTAATGGATCAAATGTACTTGGAGTTCCTACAATATATGTATCTTCTTCTGCTCTTAATAAATTAGACAAGAATTTAAATGTTGATAAAATATACATTGATGTGGATGATAAATATGATAGCAAGGTAAAAAGTAAATTAAAAACAATAGCAAGTGAAAGTCGTTTAGTATTAGAATCAAAAACAGACAAGATAGAAAGTTTCAATAAAAGTTCATTGATGATGAATGTTGTAGGTGGAGGAATATCCATAATACTAATATTTATAGGACTGCTAAACTTTATAAATGTTATGGTTACAAATGTTAATGTAAGATTACAAGAATTAGCCATAATGGAAAGCATAGGAATGACAAAGAAACAAATTAAAAATATGTTAACCATAGAAGGAGCATATTATGCAAGCATTACTACCCTACTAACATGTACTTTAGGCATGGGGATGGTTTACCTTATAGCTCAGTTGACTAAAAATATAGCAGATTATGCAGAGTTTGTGTTCCCAGGCATGGAACTTATATCATTAATAACTTTAATATTTACTGTTTGTTTAATTACACCGGTTATGGCTTACAAATATAGTAGTAAAAAAACTGTAACAGAAAGACTTAGAGAAATTGAAAAGTAGTTAAAGTGTAGTGGTAGGTTTGAATAATCTACCACTATTGCTATAATTAAAGATAACATTAGAAAAATAAGACATGGGTAGGAGGGAGTATAATGAAAAATATTTTAATAGTGGAAGATGATAAGATTTTAAATAAGGGAGTCAGTTTTTTTCTAAATAAAGAAGGCTACAACGTGATTAGTGCATACACAAAGGAAGAAGGAAAAGTTGCTATTTTGCAAAATAAAATAGACTTATTGCTTTTAGATGTAAATCTACCTGATGGATGTGGTTTAGATTTTTGTGAAGAAATAAGTGATAAAATGGATTTTCCTGTAGTGTTCTTAACAGCAAATGATACAGAAGAAGATATGATAAAAGGATTTGAGAGTGGATGCGATGATTATATATCGAAACCATTTTCCATAGATATTTTAAAACTGAAAATAAATGCGATTTTAAAAAGAAAGGGTGGAGAAACTAAAAATATTTTTAAATATAAAGATTTGAAAATAGATTTTGATAGTAGGAAAGTTTATAAAAAAGATAAAGAAATATATCTAACTGTAACGGAGTATAAGCTTTTAGAGCTACTAAGTAAAAATAAGGGAAGAGCAATGACAAAAGAAATAATATTAGATAAGTTGTGGGACAATAATGGGAATTATGTGGATGAAAATACTTTGTCTGTTAATATAAGAAGACTGCGTAAAAAAATTGAAGATGATTCAAAAAATCCAGAGTATATAATTACTATATTTGGTATTGGATATATTTTAGGAGAGTAGAAAATGAATAATGATT